>CAYUCW010000001.1:0-106482 GCA_964443435.1 uncultured Caulobacteraceae bacterium
TACCTTTTATAAATATAGATAAAAGGATGATTTATTCACCATTCATGAAGAAATCTGTTTTACACTAAATTGGCGCTTATTACCTACTATAAACCTTATGGTGATTTAAGCAAACTAATTAGCTCCAATAATTATTAGCTATAATAGTAATGTATGCAATCTGTTAAGAAAAAAATAAATGCTTTCTTAAATTTATAGTGAAGGCCGATACGAAGATTAAATTTAAGCTAATTAATACTATCGTCACTATACCCTAAAGTTCCTTTGCCTTAAATGTGTTACATTTATCAAGTGAGCCATATTGCATACCTATCGCGAACCATCTTGCGCGCTGCTCTGAAGTGCCATGAGTAAAGCTTTCAGGGACGGCATAACCTTGCGCATTTTTCTGAAGCCTATCATCGCCAACCGCCATTGCCGCGCCAATTGCTTCTTCTATGTCGCCTTGCTCAAGTGCGCCAGTTTCCGCAATTGCACCCTTTGCCCACATGCCTGCATAGCAATCGGCCTGTAATTCAAGGCGAACCGCAATTGAATCTTCGCCTTTATCACCCCCGCGTGCCATTGCTTTATGGGCTTTTGGTAAAATCCCTATTGCATTTTGTACATGGTGCCCAACTTCATGGGCGATAACATAGGCTTGAGCAAAGTCACCGCGCGCGCCTAAGGATTGTTCAAGCTCTCTGAAAAAGCTTAGGTCTAAATATACTTTTTCATCAGCAGGGCAGTAAAAGGGACCAGTTGCACCAGATGCCGTCCCACAAGGTGAGCTTGTGCGATTATTAAAGATTACTAAGACTGGCTGTGGATATTGTGCGCCTTCATTGCTAAAATATTTTGCCCAATAGTCCTCAGTCGAGCCAAGAACCGCCGCAACTCTGTCGGTTTGTTTATCTTCGGAAGGCGAAGCCGTTTGCGCATTAGGCTGAAAACCCTGATTAGAATTTGAAGACGTATTGTCAAGCAAGCCTGAACCACCACCAAAAAAGAAATAAAGGATAAGGAGAATTATAAAACCAAGACCGCCACCAGTTTTAATCGGGAAGCCGCCGCGACCGCCGCCGCCGCCAAAACCGCCTGAATTATCGCCTCTGCGGTCTTCAATATTATTAGATCTTCTTAAATCATCGTCGCGCATTGGCTTGTCCTTGGCGTATAATCTTATAAACAATGCTAAATTATACAATTGTAATCAGTAAATAAAGACTTTTTATTTTTAATTTCACTCGCCTCTTGGATTGTCTTGCGGCTCATATTCGGGCGTTAAATCATTTGCGATTTTTTCAAGTGTTGGCGCATTTTGCCCAAGACGTTTATGATATATCCATAAATTAGAAAGAACTTTTTTGGCATAATTTCTGGCTTCATTATTTGGTATTGCTTCAATGAAAAACAACGTATCTTCGGATGATTTTATATTCTTAAGCCAATAAGATAGATTTCCAGGGCCCGCATTATAAGCAATAAGTATTCTTGCCAAATTATTATCGGTTTTTTGCATTGCCATTAGCTTTTCAAGATAGCCTTCACCCAAAAGTACATTAAGTTCGGCATTATGAAGAAGATTAGGATTTTGCTTTAATTCAGGTCTTTTTGTCATCCATGCGGCGGTGGCTGGCATAAGCTGCATAAGGCCGCGCGCCCCAACATAGGATATGGCATTAGAATTAAACCTACTTTCTTGACGCATGATTGCGAATATCAAGGCTCTATCAAGGACAAAATCACCGCCTTGTGGGGCGATATTGGGAATTGGAAAGCTATTAGCAACTTTTACATTTTGGGTTTTAGAAATTCTATCAATTAAATTCTTTTGATTAAGATTGCTTGCGATGAATAAAAATGCGCTATCTTCGGTAGGATTTGCATTTTCCCAAGAAGTTTCCAAGACTTTTTCGGCAAGTGAATTTTGACCTATATCGGCAAGTAATATTGCAATTCTTATATTTTCATCACGTTCAATAAGCTTTTTAATATTTGAATATGTTCCATTTGGAATTTGAAGATTATTCCATTCACCAAGCTTGGTTTTGGCTATTTGCCCATAAAAGCTTAGCGGGAAGTTTGCGGCATTTTCAAAATATATATTTGCTTTTTCTTGATTTTTAAGTGCGCTTCTGCCGGCCCAAAAATAAGCCGCCGCTTTATGATTATCATCAATTTTTTGGCTTGCGGCTTTTAGGAATAATGATTTTGCCAAGCCATAGTTTTTTTGCCTATAGGCACTAAGGCCCGCATACCAATGCGCTTCAAAAATATTAGGCGAATTCACATATAAAGATAAAACAAGGGCATCATTATTCGCTTTAAACGCCGCTTTTATTTGGGAAGCTTGTGGATTGGCAATATTAAACTCACTTGGAAGTTTTAAATTTTTATCACGAATATAGCCAATAATTTCCCTTGGCCTTAGACCTTGACCCATGTTTGAACTTGTCTTGCTAAGTTTTTCATAAATCAGATTATAATTATTATTATTGGGATTTTCGCTTAACCAAATAATCGCGCTTTTTGTGTCTAAGTTTGTTTGATTTAAAAGCGCAATCGAATTAACAAAGCCTATAAGTGATTTATTTTCTATTTTTTTATCGTCAATTAATATTCCAAGTTTTGAATTTTTAATTGCCGTATTATATTCGGCAATATCTTTTTGCGAAAAATAAATTGAATCCACGGGCTGGGCAAATGCAAAAAATGGGAAAAATAATAATAAAATACAAAATCTAAGCATTAATATTTTGAACAAGCTTTTTTAAAATTTGTAAATCTTGCCAAGTTTTGGCCTTTTCCAATGGCTGTTTTATTAAATAATCAGGATGGAATAAAGTTAAGCAAGGGTAATTTGTTTCAAGAATATTCAAATCGGCCTGTTTGCCGCGAAACTTATTTATGCCGTCTTCGGTGTTAAATAGTGATTTTACCGCCAAATCGCCAATTATTATTATAAGCTTTGGCTTTTTTAATTCTATATGCTTGAGGATTAAAGGCCTAAATATCGCAATTTCGCTTGCAAAAGGCTTTCTTCCGCCTGGGGCACGAAAATTAACGCAATAAGTATAATAAGCATTTTGCCGATTTATCCCAACCGCCGCAAGCATATTATCAAGCAAAGTTCCAGATATTCCCATGAAAGGTTTTGCTTCAAAATCATCTTCTGAACTTGGGGCATCACCAATAATCATAATTGGCGAATCAATATTGCCATCATTAAAAACAATATTATTAGAGCTTTTTTTAATGGAAACTTCGTCAAAACTTTCTATTAAAGCTTTTAATTCATCAATAGTATTCGCTTTGAGCGCAAGATCGGTGGCAATTGTTTGATTGTCTTTTGGCTTTGTAAAAACTGGTAAATCTTTAGCAATAGGGGCATTAGGCTTTGGTTTTGTACTATTTGCAGGGCTTAATATAGGCGTATCAATACCGCTTAGCGCCCACCAATCAAGAAGTTCATTGATTGCTTGATGCATATTCATATTCGATATATTAAGATTTTGATTTATATTATGCATAGCCATTGTAATTTAATATTGCTTAATTTTGTACACGGTTTCAAACATAAAGTAAAATAAGTTACGTATAGAAAAAGGGTTTCATTGTGACTGCTACCGATATTGAACGCGATATTATGGAATATGATATTATCATAATTGGCGCAGGGCCTTCTGGGCTTGCGACTGCCATAAAGCTTAAGCAATTAAACCCTGAATTTAATATTGCTATGCTTGAAAAAGGCGCGGAAGTTGGCGCGCATATTCTTTCGGGCGCAGTAATTGATCCTTCTGGCCTTGATGAATTATTACCTGAATGGCGTGATTTACCCAATAATCCATTAAAAACCAAAGTAACCAAAGATGTATTTTATTATTTAGGTGAGGCAGGGGGGCTGTCTATTCCGAATTTCCTTATGCCACCACTTATGAATAATCATGGAAATTATATTGGCTCACTTGGTAATTTATCAAAATTTCTTGGTGAAATTGCTGAAGGACTTGGCGTTGAAATTTACCCTGGGTTTGCGGCGGCTTCCCCTGTTTATGATGATAATGGCGCGGTCAAAGGCGTAAGAGTTGGCGATATGGGTATTGCCAAAGACGGAAGTCATAAGGCTGATTTCACGGCTGGTATTGAGCTTCACGCAAAATATACAATCATTGCCGAAGGCGCACGTGGGTCTATAGCCAAAGAAATTATAAATAAATACAAACTTGATGCCGATAGCGATCCGCAAAAATATGGAATTGGCATTAAAGAATTATGGCAAATTGATAAGGACAAACATAAACCAGGTTTAGTTCAGCATGCTTTTGGCTGGCCACTTGATAATAAAACTGGCGGTGGTGCGTTTATTTATCATTGGGGTGAAAATTATATCTCAATTGGCTATGTGGTTCACTTAAATTATGAAAACCCTTATATTTCGCCATTTGAAGAATTCCAAAAATTTAAGCATCATCCATTTATTAAGCCAGTTCTTGAAGGCGGAAAACGCATTTCTTATGGTGCAAGGGCAATAACCGAAGGCGGATATCAATCTGTACCTAAGCTTTCATTCCCTGGTGGTGCTCTTGTTGGCTGCTCTGCTGGGTTTGTGAATGTTCCAAGAATTAAAGGAAGCCATAATGCAATAAAATCAGGGATTTTAGCGGCAATTGCGATTGCTGAAAACTTTGAAAAAGGTGAAATTCTTGAAAATTATGATGCTTTATATGATAAAAGCGCAATTAAAAAAGAGCTTAAACTTGTTCGTAATGTAAAGCCATTATGGTCAAAATTCGGCACTTTCATGGGTGTAGGTCTTGGCGCACTTGATATGTGGCTTAATACTATATTTAGGGTTTCACCATTCGGCACTCTAAAGCATACTAAAGCCGATTATGAGTGCTTAAAGCCCGCTAGTGAATTTAAGAAAATTATATATCCAAAACCAGATGGCATCATAAGTTTTGATAGGCTTTCTTCGGTATTTTTATCAAATACAAATCATGAAGAAAATCAGCCCGTTCATTTAAAGCTCTTAGATTATAATTTACAATTAAATTCAGAGAAAAATATATATAATGGTCCTTCAAATCTTTATTGCCCAGCAGGGGTTTATGAATGGATAGAAGAAAATAATGCGCCAAAGTTTGTAATTAATGCCCAAAATTGTGTGCATTGTAAAACTTGCGATATTAAAGATCCTAATCAAAATATAAATTGGACAGTGCCGCAAGGCGGTGAGGGGCCAATTTACGGAGAAATGTAATTTTCATTCTTGATTAATTTAAATCATGCTCTAACTTGGTATTATGAAATTAAATAAAAAAACTATTATACTTAGTGTTTTGGCGACAAGTGTATTTGCACAATTATCGCCAAATATTGTTTTCGCGGATCCTGTAAAGAAAATTATACTTACGCGAAATTCTGCTAAAATCTATTCGGATAGCCTAAGCGCATCTTATGCACTTCATTTTGGAGATATAAGATTTGCATCGCAAGCATTTGAAAATGTTTGGAAGCGCGATAAAACTAATGAAATTGCCTTTGAAAAAGCTCTATTTGTTTATCTATTAATGGGCAATATTAATGATGCTTTACGTCTAAGTAATGATGCTGACTTTAAAGAGAGTGTAAATTCAAACTATTTAAAAGCTATTGATTATGCATCAAATAATGACTTTTCAAGAGTAGGAGAAATTCTTCAAAAAAGCGAAGCGTCAGGAAGTAAAGGGCTTTATATAAGGCATATGAAGGCTTGGTCTTTGCTTGCCGATAAAAAACTTGATGAAGCAATTACTATCGCCAGTAAACCAAGCGGTAAAAACGCTATTGATTTATATGCAAATTATTCGCGGGCTTTAATGTATGAATATGCTGGTGATTATGCCAATGCCGAAATTGCTTATGAAAATTCATTTAACTCAATAGATTATGATGTATATGCAATACTTACTTATACAAATTTTCTAAAGGCAATTGGTAAAAAAGATAAAGCCTTAGAAATTTTAAAAAATTCAGAAGGCAAAACACAGTTTAATAATTTAATTGATGAAGCAATCCAAAATATAAATATTAAACCAAAACTCAAGAAATATAATTCAAGTGTTTTAAAAGAATATATGTCATCATCTTTAACATTAATTGCTGGTGCTGAGCTTTTGAATAATTCTGGCACCGGGCTTGCTGATATGCATCTTGCCTATAAACTAAATCCCAAAAATTCTTATGCGGCATTAATAGTTGCTGAAAACTTTATTTCGCTTAAAAATACAAAAGATGCGATTTCATTATTAAAGACAATTCCTAAAAATAGTTCAATTGGTGATAATGCTAATGCGCTTCTAATCGAAGTAACAGGTATTGAAGATAAAGCACTTTCGTTGAAATTGGCGGAAGAAAGCGTAAGTTTAAGACCAAATATCGTTAATCTACAAAACTTGGCTTATGCCTTACTAAGAAATAAAGATTATGAAAAATCAGAAGCTATTTTCTCTAAAATTATAGACGCAAAAGAAAAGCAATCGGGTCGAAATGATTTATGGCTTATGTATTATTCGCGCGGGAATATGCGTCTTTTAAGTAAAAAGATTGAAGATTCTATTTCTGATTATCGCAAAGCCAATGAGCTTAACCCAGATAATGCAGAAATTCTAAATTCACTTGGCTATACTCAGGTAGATAATAATTTAAATCTCGAAGAATCGCTTTCTTTATTAAGAACTGCAGCGGCTTTAGATGGTCAAAAAGGCCATATAATAGATAGTTTAGGTTGGGCCTTATATAAACTAGGTAAGTTTGAAGAAGCTTTAGATTATCTTGAATCTGCGGCTTCTTTAGATCCGAATAATCCAGAGATAATTGATCATTTAGGTGATGCTTATTGGAAAACAGGAAGAAAAGATGAAGCCATAATTGAATGGCGTAAATCTATTAAAATCCAAGAAAATATCGAAGTCAAAAATAAGATTAATTTGAAAATCGAAAATGGCTTAAAGTCAGAATCTAAAAGTAATTCTTAAAATGATTTCTATTTTTGCGCCGGCAAAATTAAACTTATATTTGAATGTAAGCCAGCCAATCCCTGATGGGAAATATAAAAACTATCATAATCTTGATAGTTTGGTTTGTTTTGCCAATATTGGTGACAATCTAATTATTGACGCAACAGAAAATAATTTTTCAACAAAGGGCGAATTTGCGTCACTTCTGAATGGTGAAAATTCAATTATTAAAGCAAAAAATCTATTAGAAGAATATACAGGCAAAGATCTTAAGGCAAATATAATACTTGAAAAAAATCTTCCGATTGCATCTGGTATTGGTGGTGGTTCAAGTGATGCGGCGGCGGCATTAATTGCTTTAAATCAATTATATAGTCTTAATTGTTCGAATGATATATTAAAAGAAATTGCTGAGAAAATTGGCGCAGATGTTCCGGTTTGCATTGATAAAAAATCAATAATTATGCGCGGTATTGGTAATGAATTTATAGCTTGTAAGCCCTTGCCAAAATTCTGGGTTATACTTGCCAATCCTTTAATTGAATGTCCAACATCTTTTATATATAAAAAATTTGATGAAACACTTAAGGACCATAGTTTTAAAGAAGTTTCAGAGCTTAAGTCTGATAATCTTATAGATTTTATAACAGAACTAAAGAAAACAAAAAATGATCTTGAACCAATTGCAATGCATGAATTTTCGCAAATTAAAGAATTGCTTGCGGTCTTAAATGATTTGCCAAATTGCTTATTGGCGCGAATGTCGGGTTCAGGCGCGACTTGCTTTGCTATTTTTGCGAATGAATATACAAGCAAAATAGCACTTAAAGAATTAAAAGAAATCTATAAAAATAAGCCGCTTTGGGCGAAAAATGGTGAAATAATCTAATGGAAAATTACAATCCTTTTCAGCTTGCGGCCTTTAGCGCTTATATATTTTCACTTTTAATGACGCGCCTTTTGCTTATGGCGCATTTGAATGATGCACCCGATAGGCCTTCAAAAATCCATAATAGCCCCAAAGCTTCTGCAGGTGGCCTTGCAATTATTTTTGGAATTGGTGCGGCAATCTATATGCTTAATCAAACAAGTTTTAAGCCCGATACTAATTTTATTATTTATATGCTGCCGATTGCGTGTTTATTTGGTTTTATCGGCTTTATTGATGATGCATTGAATATAAATACAAAGCTTAGATTGGCTTTTGGAATTGCCGCAGCTTCACTTATTTGGTTCAGCCCTTATAGCCTATCAGAGCTGAATTTCGGCTATTTCACAATTAATATTGGTAAAATAATTGGCTTTATAGGTTTAGTTATTTGGATAATAATTTGCGTTAATACTACTAATTTTATGGATGGCGCGAACGGTCTAAGTATTGGGACTTCGGCAATCGCACTTATTGGAATTGGGGCGATTTTATATTTGCATAATGATTATAAGCTTGCACTTTTTGCCATTATTTGCGCTTTCGCATCTTTTGGTTTTTTAACTTATAATGTTACCAAAGGAAATATTTTTGCGGGCGATACCGGTTCTTGGTTCATAGGGGCAATTTATGGCCTTATAAGTGTTTATGCCGTAAGCTTTAAAATATCACCTTTTATTGTCGCTTTGATATTTCTTCCAATTATTGGCGATAGCCTTATAACCATACTGCATCGTTTAAAGCTAAAGGAAAATATCCTTGAACCGCATAAAACCCATATTTATCAATTACTTATTGCCAAAGGTAATAGTCATATTAAAACCGCATCGTTTTATTGGCTATTTGCTATAATAACAAATATTACGGCAATAATAGTTTATAATTATTGGATTGAAGGGGCGGCAATTGTCTTTATTGGATTTGTATTGGCTCTTTATTTAATAAGCCGCAAAATTCGTTCTAATTAACTCTCTCAACAACCATATTTGCAAGATTTATAAGTTCCTGCTTTAGTGGTGAATCTGGAATTATAGAAAGTGCATTTATTGCAAGTTCGCTATGGTTTCTTGCTTCATCAATAGTTTTATTAATTGCATTCACGCTTCTTAAATATTGAAGGGCAACTACTAAATCTTCGTCTGTATGCTTATTGTTTAAAACTTTTTGCCAAAAATCAAATTCATTATCACTTGCGTGTTCAATTGCTATAATCATAGGAAGGGTTGGTTTGCCCTCTCTGAAATCATCGCCGACTTTCTTTCCAAGCTCTTGAGTAATGCCGCCATAATCAAGCGCATCATCTGTAAGCTGGAAAGCAATTCCAAGCTCATGCCCATAAGTTTTAAAGGCATTTACAAGCTCATCATTGCCGCCGGCACAGATTGCACCACACTCTGCCGCCGCCGCAAATAAAGCCGCTGTTTTGGCTGAAATGATTTTATAATAAGTTTCGCGGTTTGCTTCGCCACGATTTGTTGATGCAAGCTGTAATACTTCGCCTTCGGCAATAACCGAAGAAGTAGATGCCAAAATATCAAGTATTTTTAAAGATCCGGTTGAAACCATCATATTAAAGGCGCGGGCAAAAAGGAAATCACCAACCAAAATACTTGCTTTTGAACCCCAAATATTATTTGCGGTTTTAAGGCCGCGCCTTAGGCCAGATTCGTCAACAACATCATCATGTAAAAGCGTTGCTGAATGGATAAATTCAACCGCAGATGCAAGCTTAATCGCCGCATCATTAACTTCACCGCAAATTTTTGCCGCCGCCAGAGTAAGAATAGGGCGCAAACGCTTACCGCCAGCATCAACAAGATGATGTGCAATATCAGGTATCATTCCAACACTTGATACCATTTGTGACGAGATTTCTAATTCTGTCTCTGCCAATTCATTATGAAGCAGTTTTGACAAAACCACCAATGGGTTAGATGCTTCTTTATTGTTTATGGCGGCTGGCGCGTTCAAACTTTTACTCCGATATGCATGAAGCAATTTCTATAATATGCGATTACAAGCTTGCATTAAAAATGCCAATAGCTGATATGTAGCATATTCAATTTCTTTACACCCATTTAAAGATTATTTCATAACATTTTTGCAATAAAAGAGTATAAACTCGTGACGAATACTACAATAGATTATTTTTTAGGACAAAGTTTAATTATAGAACAACCTAAAAACGGTTATAGAGCAGGTATTGACGCAGTTTTACTTGCGGCGGCGGTTGCGGCAAAAGATAATAATAATATAGCAGAGCTTGGCTGTGGCGTAGGTACGGCGCTTTTATCCTCTATTGCCCGAAATAAAAATATTAAGGCTGCGACTGGCTTTGAAATTGATGAAGCTGCTTTTACACTCGCCCAAAAGAATATATTTGCCAATAAGATTGAAAATATAGAAGTTCATAATCTTGATGGGCTTATTCCTAATTCAATTCATGAAAATAAATTTGATTTAGTGTTTTCAAATCCCCCATTTTTTGATGATGATAAATCAATTCGTGTGCCGAATGAAGAAAAAACAAGGGCTTATATAATTGGCGCGCCATTATTAAATTGGATAAAAGCAATGCTTAGGTTTTGTAGTGCCAAAGGTGAGATTTTAATAATTCATAGAGCCGATAGAATGTATGACATCTTAAATGCACTTGAAAAAAGGGCGGGGGATGTAAGGATACTTATGATACATCCCAAGACAGGTGAAAATGCCAATCGAGTTATTATTCGCGCCAAAAAAGCAAGTAAAGCGCCGTTACAAATCCTTCCGCCACTATTTTTACGTGATGCCGATAATTTCGAGAGCTATTTTGATGAGATAAATCAAATGTGTAATGGTGCAGAGCTTGCAATCTTCAAATCGCTTTATGTATAGGATTTTAAATGCTTATAATCCTGAAATTAAAATGCGTCATAGGTTGAAAAATAAGTGAACGCAGTATAGTTAAAAGCGCAATTGGAGAGAAAAATGCACGATATACGCGCCATCAGAGATAATGCCACTGCTTATGATACATTATGGGCGCGTCGTGGGCTTTCGAAGCAAACACCGCAAATCCTTGAATTGGATGAAAAGCTTCGCAAAGCTAAAGCCGCACGTATGGATGCCGAAAGCCTGCGCAATTCATCTTCAAAACTTATTGGTGCCGCCAAAGCGCAAAAAAATGAAGCCGAAGCAGAAAGACTTATGGCCGAAGTTGCCAAAGCCAAGGCGACTATTGAATCTGCTACCATAGAAGAAGAAAAATTCCAAAAAGACTTAGACGCAATATTGCAAACTTTGCCAAATCTCCCATTTGAAGAAGTACCAGAAGGTGCGGATGAAAATGATAATCAAGAAATTGCAACATGGGGCACGCCGCGCAAATTTGATTTCACACCAAAAGATCATATAGAGCTTGGGGCAGGGGTTGTTGAAAACGGCTTTAAAGCAATGGATTTTGAAACCGCCGCCAAATTATCGGGTGCCCGATTTGTTGTGCTTCGTGGTCAAATCGCACGTTTAGAGCGCGCACTTGGTCAATTCATGCTTGATACCCATACCGAAAAAAATGGCTATACCGAAGCATCTGGCCCAGTATTGGTGCGCGATAATGCCATGTTTGGTACAGGGCAATTGCCAAAGTTTGAAGAAGATTTGTTTAAAACTACGGATGGTCGTTATCTTATCCCAACCGCCGAAGTTTCAATGACCAATACAGTGAATGGCGATATTATTGATGAAGAGCAATTACCAATTCGCCTTACATCTCTAAGCCCTTGTTTTAGATCTGAAGCTGGCTCTGCAGGTAAAGATACAACCGGCATGATTAGGCAACATCAGTTCTGGAAAGTAGAGCTTGTTTCAATCACTACGCCCGAAGAAAGCGCGTCTGAGCATGAGCGTATGACCGAATGTGCCGAGGGTATTTTGCAAGCCCTAGAGCTTCCATATCGCAAGCTTTTATTATGTACTGGCGATATGGGATTTGGTGCAAGAAAAACCTATGACCTTGAAGTTTGGGTGCCTTCACAAGATAAATATCGTGAAATTTCAAGCTGTTCTAATTGTGGTGATTTCCAAGCGCGTCGTATGAATACACGCACCCGTAAACGCTCAGAAAAAGAAACAAGATTTGTGCATACGCTTAATGGCTCTGGCCTTGCAGTCGGAAGAACCTTGCTTGCAGTGCTTGAAAACTATCAAAATGAAGACGGAAGCATTAATATACCAAAAGTTTTACAACCATATATGGGCGGAAAAACTAAGATTGGGTAATTATTTATATTGGCAGAATCGTTTTTGCCTTTATACTTAATTATGAGTTTTCCATTAAATTTACCTTTATTCGGGCAAAATATTCCAAGTCATAGTATTCTTGAAACATTGTCTTATTTTATTGGGTATCGTTTCTATTTATTCTTAAAGCATAAATGGAAAGATGATTATGGCGACGAAGCACGCCTTAATATTTTTGTTGGCGCAATATTAGGTGCGGCTATAGGGTCTAAACTTTTAGGTTTTTTAGAGCATAAAATTTTATGGAGTTTAGCACTAGAAAATATAATTCATATAATGGCTGCAAAAACAATTCTTGGCGGATTAATCGGTGGCACAATTGGGGTTGAAATCGTAAAATTCTTTTGCAAGATCAAAAGATCTAGTGGTGATCTATATGTTTTTCCAATAATATTGGGAATTATAATTGGTCGCATCGGCTGTTTCTTGGATGGCGTTAATGATGGAACCTGGGGAAATAAAACAAGCTTTATTATGGGAATAGATGGTGGTGATGGGGTATTGCGCCATCCAACCCCTCTTTATGAAATTATCTTTTTAAGTTTGCTATTTATAAGTTTGTGGAAAATTAAGCCAAAAATTAAAACTGAAGGTGATTTGTATAAAATCTTTCTTGGTTCTTATTGTTTTTGGCGATTTTCAATTGAGTTTATAAAGCCTATCGAAACTCATACTATTTTGAATCTTTCTTTTATCCAGATGGCATCAATACTTATGATTGTATATTATTTTTTTGTGTTTATCATGCGAAGAAAAAGAAGGATAATTTAATGCCAGTTCGTGATTATGTTTTTTATGAATTAACGAATAGCATTTGTCCTGATTGCTTCAAAAAATTAGAAGCAAAAATAATTATACAAGACAATAAAGTATATTTGGTGAAGCAATGCCCAGATCATGGGAAGTTTAAAGTCCTCATTTCTGATGATGCCGAATATTATAAAAAGACCAGAGATTTCCTTAAGCCTGGTGATATCCCTATTAAATTTAGTAAAAAAGTTGAACTTGGCTGCCCTTATGATTGTGGGCTCTGCACAGATCATGAACAACATTCATGTGTTTCAATCATAGAACTTACCGATAGATGCAATCTTACCTGTCCTGTTTGCTATGCATCTTCTTCACCTTCGAGTGGAAGCCATAGGAAGCTTGAAGAAGTCAAAGCAATGATTGATATTATTGTCAAAGCCGAAGGCGAGCCAGACGTAGTGCAATTGTCAGGAGGAGAACCAACGCTTCATCCAGATTTTTTTGAAATTCTCGATTATTGCAAAACAAAGCCTATTCGCCATTTAATGATTAATACAAATGGCTATAGAATTGCCAATGAGCCAGATTTTGTAAAAAGACTTAGCATGTATATGCCATCTTTGGAAATTTATCTTCAATTTGATAGTTTTGAAAAAGAAACTCTAATTAAATTACGTGGGCAAGATGTTACAATTTGGCGTGAAAATGCGATTAAACATCTTAATCAATATAATATTTCTACGACTTTAGTTGTTACTTTACAAAAAGGCCTAAATGACAGTGAAATTGGTAAAATAACTGATTTTGCAAAAGATCAAAAATGCATAAGAGGGGTAACATTTCAACCAACCCAATACGCAGGTAGAATTGAAAATTTTGATCCTGAACTTGATAGGCTTACATTAAGCGCGGTACGAAATGAAATTTTAAAACAATCTGAAATTTTTAATGCCGAAGATTTAATTCCTGTTCCATGCCACCCTGATGCAATTATGATGGGCTATGCATTGAAGCTTGGCGATGAAATATTGCCACTAACAAGATATTTTAGTCCTGAAGACCTTTTAAGTGCCACTCGAAACACAATAAACTTTGAAACTCTTCCTGAAATTCAATCAAAGCTTTTTGAATTATTTTCGACCTCTAATTCCCCACAAGATTGCACTGAGAAAATTGCAGAAATTATGTGCTGTTTGCCAAAAATCGAAATAGGGCAGTTAAATTATTCAAATTTGTTTAGAATTATTATTATGAAATTCTATGATGCTTATGATTTTGATGTGCGCGGTGTTAAAAAATCTTGCGTTCATATTGTGCATAAAGACGGACGCATAATTCCTTTTGATACTATGAATTTATTTTATAGAGATCCTAAAGATGAAGCAAAACTTATGGGGGCAAGGTAATGGATGAGCCAATTAAAAAGTTTAATTATTTACAATTGAGCGGTATCTATCTTATTATTATAGTTATTGCTAATTTTATTGGAGGTTTAGGGTTAGCCGCTTTTATTCAATTACCTGTAATTTTAATAACTTTTTTTGTCGCGATCGTGTTAAGTTTTAGTAAACCATTTGATAAACAATACTGGATTTTATTTGGTATAGCTATATTAATAAGTGGGCCAAGTTGCTTTTTATTAGGAATGTTTAATTTGGCATATAGGTATTATTAATGGGTACAATAACACCAAAAAAACTATATATTGGCTTCAGCGCTATATATGTAATTATTATACTTATTTTTCATTTATACTTCCGTGATGACCATTTAGGTTTACTAGTAGTATTTGCAGCTCAATTCACTTTTATAGTTCTTGTATTTGCAATTGCAATTATTGCGAGCTTAACTTTATTTCTAATAAAACCTGAATTAATAAAACATTTCTGGATATTTTTTGGTCTTACTGTACTTTTAAGCGGTGCTCAGTGTTTTTATATTTTTGCAATAGAAGCAATTATAACAAATAATGAGTTGTATATTTTGAACGGAAAATAATTTTTCGAAAAAATTACTAAATAACCGTAATCAACCAAAAGCCAAAAACAATAAAGAAAGCCACTGCGCCAGTAACCCAATAAAGCTGTTTTTCAATAAATGGCTCTATGCTAGGGCCAAATTTCTGTGCAAGCCATGCAACACCAAAAAATCTTGCACCTCTTGTAATTGCACATGACATTACAAAAACAAAGAAATTGAATTTCGTCATTCCTGAAAGAATGGTCACAAGCTTAAAAGGAATTGGCGTAAGGCCTTTAATAAGAATTACTAAAGCACCATATTTTTGGAATTGCTCATTGAAATGAACCATTTTTTCGGCATAGCCATAGAATTCCATTAATGGCTTTCCTACTGTATCCATCAAGAATAAACCAATAAAATAGCCAAAAATACCACCTAACACTGAGGCAATTGTTGCAATTAAAGCGGTTTTCCACCAATTTTTTGGATTTGTTGCCGCCATTGGTAAAATCATAACGTCGGGCGGAATTGGGAAGAAAGAAGCTTCGGCAAAAGAAACGATGGCAAGTGCTGGATTAGCTTTTTCAGATGCAGCAAGAGTTCTAAGTTTTAAATATAAGTTTTTAAGCATGAACCCAAATAACCATTTTATGATAAATAATAAATTAAGAAATGCATGAAACCTCAATTATTTTGCAAAATAATATGATTTTGCTTGTAAATAATCAATTTTCGTGTCTAATTTAACTATGGAGGGGCTATTATGAAATTATTTGGTGTAAAATTAGTACCGATTTTAGTTGCGGCGCTTGCGGCATATATCGTTGGAATGGTTATTTATGGGTTGTTATTTTCGGCGCAATGGATGGCCTGGAGTGGTAAAACCGCGGAGTCTTTCAAAGGGCTTGAATGGCGAATGGCGCTTAGTCCGATTATGCCACTTGTACTATCTTTTGGCATAGCTAAAGCAATTAATGCCCGAAATATAGTAAATTGGATATCTGGTCTAAAACTAGGCGTTTTTATCGGCCTATTTTTAACAATTTCGACAAGACTTTATACTTTTGTCTATGGTACAGAGCCAATAGAATTATACCTTCTTGATAGTGTTCATTTTATATTGATTAGTGCTGTATGTGGTGCAATTCTTGCTAAAATGAAAGTCGGTGAAGTTTAAACTGCTATTTCAAGAAAACTAACTTGGAATTTTCGGATAATAATGTAAGCCAATTATTATAAATTGGTTTTTAAAATGCGTATTTTACTTGTAAATGATGATGGAATTAATGCT
This sequence comes from uncultured Caulobacteraceae bacterium, assembly GCA_964443435.1. Lineage (GTDB taxonomy): Bacteria > Pseudomonadota > Alphaproteobacteria > Caulobacterales > Aquidulcibacteraceae > Pseudaquidulcibacter. The sequence continues at coordinate 16,199 of CAYUCW010000001.1, forward strand.
GAAGGCTTTGCGGTTCTCGAGAAAATTGCAAATGCACTAAGTGATGATGTTTGGGCGGTTGCGCCCGATAAAGAAAGATCGGCGGTTTCACGCGCAATAACTTTGCATGATCCCATTAAAGTAAAGCAATTAGGACCAAAAAGATTTGCATGCTCTGGTACCCCAACTGATTGCGTTATTATTGGTGTACTTGACATTCTAAAAGATAAAAAGCCAGATTTAATTTTATCGGGGGTTAATCGTGGGCAAAACTTGGCGGAAGATGTCACGGTTTCTGGAACGGTTGCGGGCGCAGTGCAAGGTATGCAAATGGGCATTAAATCAATCGCGCTTTCGCAAACTATTGATTTTTCTGACTATGGCCCCGCTTGTTTTGAAGTTGCAGAAAAATATAGCGTCGAGATTATAAAAAAGCTTTTAAATGCTTTTTGGCCGCCAACAATTGTTATGAATGTTAATTTCCCAATGAAAATTTGTATGAAAAACATTGATGAAGCAATCATAGAAGCAACTTCACAAGGTGCACGCGAAGAAGATGTTAATCATGTTCACAAGCGTGAAGATTTGCGCGGAAGTGAATATTATTGGCTTGGCTATAATCAACAAGAACATTTACCGCCATTAGGTACGGATTTACGCGCGGTTATGGATGGTAATATTTCTATAACTCCATTGCATATTGATTTAACTTCACGAAGCGTATTAAATGAGCTTGCAAAAGATTTTGTAACAAAATTGGAAAATTAATGGATTCAACGGCTTCGCGCGCAAAATTAATTCTGGCATTAAGGCAACAGGGCATAAGAGACCCAAGAGTGCTTACAGTGCTAGAAACAGTGCCGCGTGAACTATTTGTTGCCCCCGAATTTGCACCGCGCGCTTGGGATAATTCGGCGCTTCCTATAAGTTTTGGACAAACAATTTCACAGCCCTTTGTGGTTGGTGCTATGACTGCGGCACTTGAACTTTCAGGTAATGAATTTGTCTTAGAAATTGGAACTGGTTCAGGTTATCAAACCGCAATTCTTTCAAAGCTTGCGCGGCGTGTTTTCACGATTGAGCGCTATCGTCCTTTAATGAAAGAAGCGCAAAAACGCTTTGAAGCTTTGGGGCTAACTAATATTGTTGCAAAATGTGATGATGGTGCAAATGGCTGGGTAGAGCAGGGGAAGTTTGACGCAATAATCGCAACTTGTGCTTTTGCCAATCGCCCAGATAGTTTGCTTGCGCAATTAAAAATTGGTGGCCGATTTATTGTACCAGTTGGTCAAGGAAGCGTGCAAGAGCTTTTAAGATATAGACTACGCGAAGATGGCGTATTCGAAGAAGAAGCTTTGATGGATGTGCGTTTTGTGCCGCAACTTCCTGGGATATCTGGATAATATTAAGCACCTATAAACCATGTTTTGCCATAATTAGATTATGCGAAATAAAAGAATTATTTTTGGCTTATTTGTTTTCACCCAATTATTATGTGTGAATGGCTTTGCGCAAACAAAGTTAAATGAAGTTGCCCCGGCTGGGACTGCGAAATTTGATCCGAAAAACCCGCCAACTGAAACTATTGTTAAAAACCGTGAAACACTTTTCGATATTGCAGAAAGAACACGCTCACCGCTTGAGGGGATAATCGAAGAAAATAATCTTTCGCCGCCCTATAGCTTGGTAGCAGGGCAGAAAATCAAGCTTCCTCCTCTAAAGGTTCATATTGTTCAAAAAGGTGAAAAGCTTGAAACCATTGCCGCAAGATATAGTATAAATCTTCGTTCGCTTGCCGTTTTTAATAATCTTAGTCAACCTTATAATATAAAAAGAGGCCAAAAAATTATAATGCCTGCAATGGTGCAGGATAGCTTAACTGGTAAAGAAGCTATTGACCTCATAAGTTTGATTACTGGGGAAATTAATAGCGGTAAAAAAGTATCTGGCAATAATGGCGGTGCGATTTCAATCCGTAGAGATAATACAATACCGCAATTACCAAAGGGGTTTAGCGGTATAGATTCCGTGCCTATCGCGCAGCCGGTTAATCCGGTTCCAAAACCGAAATCTAATGTGCCCAATACTGCCATTAATTCACCAAAGCCTAATATTGCAACCAAGCCAAAAGCAATAAGTACCGAAGCTAATACTAATCAGATAAATCCACCAAAAACTAATGTAAATCCAACGCCAAATAATGCGATTATTAATGTTGTGAATGGTCGTTTTTCTTGGCCTATTAAGGGAAATATCCTTGAAACTTTTGGCGAAAAGCGCAATTTTGTTAAAAATGACGGAATTGATATTGCTGCGCCATTAAATACGCCATTCAAAGCTACTGCCGATGGGGAAGTTGCCTTTGTTTCAGATAAGATTACGGGATATGGCTGGCTTGTTTTGATAAAGCACAAGGATGGATTTCTAAGCACTTACGCTTATGCCAATAAAATTATTGTTAAAGAAGGTGATATAGTCAAAAAAGGTCAAGAAATTGGCTTAATTGGGCAAACTGGCCGTGCCACAAGCCCAAGGCTTCACTTTCAAATTCGTAATGGACTTAGTCCAATTGATCCTACGCCACATTTAAATAGAGGCTAAAATGAAAAATCTTATTATTATTTCCCTTATTGGGCTTTCATTAGCTGCTTGTTCAAAATCAGAAGAAACAAATTCGGGTGAGGCTTTAAAAATTGAAGCAATGCAGGATAAAAAAGAACCTGAAAACAAAGTCGTTCAAAAGGCTTTTGCCAAGAATTTATTGATTGGAAATTGGGCACAAACCAGTGAAAAATGTAATTCAAGCGAAGCCATGAGTTTTAAGTCTAATGGCGAATATGACACTTCTGAAATTACTGGAAATTGGTCATTAAAATCCAATATTATAAATGTTAAATTACCAAGCGAAGAAGAAAGCCTTGGTCAAGCAGAGCTTAATGAAATTGATCTCAAAATCCTTGCTTTAGATGCGAATACGCTAAAACTAAGGGCTGCGGATAACGAAAAAATTACTCTTATTCGTTGCACCATAGAGCCAATCGAACAAGAAGACGAAATTTTGGCAAAATAAAAGCCCCTATCGTTATGGGTCGATAAGGGCTTAGATTTAGTTTAAATTATTAAGATTAAAACTTGCGTGAATAAGCAATAGAGAATAAATCTACGCCATCATTTTTAGTTAAACGAGTATAGTCCATACGGATACCATTTTTGCCATCAAAGCTATATTCAGCGCCAACGCCTGCTGCGAAGCTACCATCATCGTCTTTAGCTGTTACGCCGAAAGCTTTTGCTTCTGCCCAAGTGTGAGCATAGCCCATACGGCCTAATAGACTGAATTTTTCGCTTACTGGTAAAATGCCAACTGCATATGCGCCAAGATTACCTTTTTCTTTAACTTCAACGCCAAGAACAGTATCTTCATCTATGCCAAAACCACCTTCAGCTTCAACTGCAAAGTTTTTGTTTACAACGTAACCAACGCGTCCTGTTACAGATGCAGTATCTGTTGCATCAGTATGTCTTTGTGTAACGCCAGCGTTTACATAAACATTATCTAAGCCTTGAGCCATTGCACCAGAAGCAATAAGAGCAGAAGTTGCAATTGTAGCAATAATTAATTTACGCATTTAAATCTCCATTTTAAAAAACCGAACTTAATAAGAATGTTTCGGTGTAGTCTGAAAATAAGTATTGGCGTAGGTTAATTCAACTGTCTTTTTCGTAATAATATGTTCAAAAAAACAAGTGTGTTCAATGGGTTACACATTATGTTTAAAATGTGTTCTTAAGATGAACCTAAGATGAATATTCATAGTTTTTGACATAATTTCGCCTTAAGGGTTGCGCTTTTGTAATTTTTGGAATCTTTATTTTTTTCGCTTTTAATGACTTTAATAGATTTTCTTAATGTAGATTCTGTTCTGATTAACTTATTAGCAACTAGATATTAAACTTTTAGCTTTATAATAAGTGTATGTCTGCTGCTCCTGAACCAGAAATTAAAGAAACTAAAGTCAAAACCCCACTAGCTCTTAAGTTAAAAGCGTGGTGGGGCGGCGTTTCTGTGGAAGAAGTAATAAATCCACCAATTGATGCCGAAGCGAAAAATGATTCAGCTCCTAAGTCTTCATTAGAATATATAAATGTATGTGAGATTATGTGGGGTAAGGGCCGGACTTCGCCAATTGAAGACAAGCTAGATTTATTATTTGCAAGCTCACTTGCCATTACAAAAGATAAAAAACTTTATTTATTTGGGCAAGAAGCAGGGGCCAGGGCCTTTGGGATTATTAATGCATTAGATTGTAAAATAGATGCTTATGAAAATAATCCAGAGCTTAAAAAACATATTGATCAGATAGTAAAAAAAGAAAAAATCAAAAATTACTCATCTCATATTTATGATAATAAACCTGGAAGTCTTCCAAAGAATAAAGCGGATGCACTTGCATTTGCTTATAATTGTGTTTCACAAGAAGCCTTAGAAGCTAATATTTTTTCTATTGCCCGTATTTTAAAACCTAATGGATTTTGTGTTTTGGTGGATTTTGTTGCCAGAAGCCAAGCCGAAGATTTTTCAAAATCAATTGGCAATGAAATGCGGAGCTTTGTAACTGAGGAAGATATTATAAATTGCATTTCTGCGGCTGGGCTTGTCATTCGTGAAGAAGATGATTGGTCGGCAAATTTTATAAATATGTATTTTGCAAAGCAAAATAGAATGAAAGATAGCCTAGAAGAAGTAATGGCGAAAATCATTAAATCTGGCGGCATGGGCGCGGCAAATATTGCTTTAAATGAGATTATTTGTTGGCGCGATAGGGTTGAGGCACTTAAATCTGGTCGCCTTAGTATTAAAAAATACCTTATTTCAAAACAATAATATTTAATATTTTTGAAAATATGCTTATTAGTTTTTTATGACTAATAAAATTATTATGGCAATAATAAATGCCACTTATAAAATCCATCAAACAAAACCCGAAGGCGGTTTTACTATAGGTACAAGTTGGCTGATTAATATGACTGAATTAGTCGGTAAGGAAAAATACGCGCTTATCACCGCGCACCATGTTTTGGCGGGGATGCAAAAAGACTATTTAGAATTAAATTGGCGCAAAAAGACCAAAGATAGCTATGAAGCTAAGATGGTACAAATTAAAATAAGAAATAATGGCGAACAATTATGGTTTACCCATCCAAAATACGATGTTTCATGCATTTGGTTATCGCAGAACGATATTATAAGCTTAGACGATTTAAGAGAATGCGCGCTTCCTTATAATTATTTGGCATCAGAGCAAGAAATGAAAGCCAATGATATAAGCATAAGCCAAGAATTATTCGCACTTGGCTATCCTAAAGGTCTTAGTTCCAACCATATTGGTTTTCCAATCCTAAGATCTGGCAGGATTGCAAGTTATCCATTATGGCCGATGGATAGTTTTGCGTGTTTCCTTATGGATTTTTCTGTATTTTCTGGAAATTCAGGCTGTCCGGTATTTATGCCTGAATATATTGGCGGAAGCATAAAAATAATCGGCATGCTTACGCAGCAGGTTATTTTAAACAATGAAAGACTTGAAATGGGTATTGTCCTTCATGCCGAAGGCGTAAGAGATGCTTTGCAAATCTTTAGTTTTGCTAAGACGGTTTAAAATCAAGAACCGCGCCATTAATGCAATATCTTAAGCCAGTTGGCTCTGGGCCATCTGGGAAAACATGACCAAGATGTGCGCCGCAATTGTCGCAATGAACTTCGATGCGCGTGCTAGAAAGCTTAGTATCGGTTTTTGTTCCAATTGCATTATCGCTTATAGGTTCAAAATAACTAGGCCAGCCAGAGCCAGAATTATATTTCGCAAGGCTTGAAAATAATGGCGTGTCGCAAACCGCACAATTATATATACCATCACGCTTTTCATCATTTAAAGGCGAAGAAAAGGGTCTTTCAGTGCCTTCATGCTTGGCAATTCTAATTTGTTCAGGGCTTAGTTCTTTTGTCATTTTTCACCTTTAAAAATATTTTTTCCAAACTTATTATTAAGCTTATCAATTGCTTTTTCTAGTTTGGCATATTTTTGATTATTTGTATTAATTAAATCATTTTCATCTGCGCCAATATCTTCTTTTACATTATTAAGTCCAATTCCAATAAGCCTGAATGGGGCTTCTTGCATAATATCTGCTAATAAAGGTTTTGCCGCTTCGTATATTATACGTCCAGTTTGCGTAGAAGTTACAAGGCTTGTTTGCCTTGTTATATTTTTAAATCTAATAGTTTTTGCTTTTAAGTGAATTGTATTAGCCGCAAGATTCTTACTTCTGGCTTCTGCGGCAATTTTCATACAAAGCACTCGTAGGATTTTTAGCAATTCTTCTTGGCTACTTATATTATTACTAAAAGTAGTTTCTGTGGATATGGATTTTCGGGCATGGGTTTCACCAATTTTTCTATTATCAATTCCCCATGAATATTCATAAAACCTTTGACCCGTATTACCAAAGCATTGAATTAAATAATTTTTATCGGCATTCGCAATATCACCAATTTTTTTAAAGCCTAGCTTTTCAAAGTTTTTTACACTTGCACCGCCTAGGCCATGAATAAAGCTTATTGGTCTTGGCCAGAGAACTTCTTTAATATCATCACTAGTTAAAATATAAAAACCGCGCGGTTTGTCCATATCACTAGCAGTTTTGGCAAGAAACTTATTATTAGATAGCCCAATTGAAACTGTGATCCCGATTTCTTGTTCAATAGTTTTGGCAATTTTGGCAAGGCTTTGAGCGGCAATCATTTTATGAAGCTTTTGCGTACCTGAAAGATCTAAATAAGCTTCATCAATTGAAACATTGTCAATAATCGGGGTGTATCTTTGAAATACTTCTTGAATTCTTTTGGCTTCTTTGCGGTATAAAGCGCCATTAGGTTTTATAATCACTGCCTCTGGGCATAATTTTTGCGCAACAAACATTGGCATTGCCGACTTAACGCCTTTTGTTCTTGCAATATAACAAGCAGTAGCTACGACCCCACGCGTACCACCGCCAATAATAACTGGCTTATCCATAAGTTTGGGATCTTCACGTTTATGAATTGAAGCGAAAAAAGCGTCGCAATCTATATGGGCAATATTAAGGTCTTTTAAGTTTTTATAGTTTATAAGCCTGCGACTATTGCAAGTGGGACACTTAGAAAGTGGCTCAAAAAACAAATTAAAGCAGTCACGACACAAAAAATCCACTTAGTTTTAACTCGTTTGTTAATATTTATGTGCATAATAAGCAAAATTATAAACAGGATACAAGTAATTTGACCGAAGAAGTAAATAATAATCTAAAAAAGAAGGTCATGATCGTTGAAGATAACGAATTAAATATGCGTCTTTTCCGTGATTTATTAAATGCATTTGGTTATACGACTGTCGAAACAAGGGACGGTTTGCGTGCCTTAGAAATCGCCAAACTTGAAAAACCTGATTTAATTCTGATGGATATACAGTTACCACACGTTTCAGGGCTTGACGTAACCCGTTGGATGAAGGCAGAACGCGAAACTGAAAACATTCCTATTATTGCTGTGACTGCATTTGCGATGCGCGGCGATGAGGAAAGAATAAAAGAGGGTGGGTGCCAAGCCTATCTATCTAAGCCAATTTCGGTGGCTTCATTCATTGGAACCATTAGGGAGTTTATTGGTTAATGACTGCTCGAGTCTTAGTTGTAGATGATGTTGAACCAAATATTCGCTTACTTGAAGCAAAGCTTCAGTATGAATATTATTCTGTCTCTACTGCTATGTCTGGTGAAGCAGCAATCGCCAAAGCTTTAAATGAAAATCCTGATGTTATCTTACTTGATGTTATGATGCCAGGGCTTGATGGCTTCGAAACTTGCGCAAGACTTAAAGAAGATAAAAGAACTAGCCATATTCCAGTAATAATGGTTACTGCACTTGATCAAAAAGAAGATAAAATCAGAGGGCTTTCTGTGGGCGCTGATGACTTCTTGTCAAAGCCAATTGATGACGTTCTTTTATTATCAAGAGTAAAGTCCCTTGCACGTTTTAAAACTATTGCTGATGAGCTTCGTAACCGTGAAGCCGTAGGTAAAAAATTCGGCGTTATAGATGAGCATATACCAAAAGATACTGGAACAAATGCAAGAATTCTAATTCTTGAAGATGATCCAAAAAGAGCCGCGCGTTTAAAAAGATTATTAGAGCCAGAGCAAAGACCAATGCTTATGGAAGAAGCTAATAATCTTGGACCACAGGGACAATCAACTGTGGAGTTGATGATAGTGTCTGCATGTGGAAATTCTTTTGATGGATTAAGGCTTGCCGCTTATTTCAGATCGCAATCAAATACCCGTAATCTTCCAATTCTTGCGATTGTTGATGATGACGATAGAGAAAAAAGCTTTAAAGCCTTAGAAATCGGTGTGAATGACATTATATCTCGTCCGATTGATGAAGAAGAATTAAGGGCGCGTGTAAAAACACTTGTTAAAAGAAAACGCTATATTGATGGGCTTCGTAATAGCGTTGACCTTTCAATGGAAAAAGCCGTAACCGATCAGCTTACTGGGCTACATAATCGTCGATACATGGAAAGCCAGCTAAAATCTTTATTAGAACGTGCAATGCGCGGTGGCCCACAGGTTTCTGTATTAATTGCCGATATTGACCATTTTAAACGCGTAAATGATTTATTTGGTCATGATGCTGGTGATGATGTTATTCGTCAATTCTCAGAGCGGCTTGCATCTAATTTTAGACCAAGAGATTTAGCATGCCGTTTTGGTGGTGAAGAATTCGTAGTAATTATGCCGGAAACCGGAACGGATGATGCGCTTGTAATTGCGGAAAGACTAAGACGTTCTATTTCTAACGCGCCTTTTTATATTGGTCGTAATCGCGATAGCTTGGATGTTACTTGCTCCGTTGGGGTAACTGTAAGCACAATTGGAACAGATACCCCAGAGCGTATTTTAAAGCGTGCTGACCAAGCTTTATATGCCGCCAAACAAAATGGCAGAAATAAAGTTATGGCCGCCGCCTAGCTTATTGCTTTATAGATATTATAAACACTTGTAAGAAGTAGTAATGAACCAACAAGTGTCAATAAGGTTTTAGGCTTAATACGCTTTGCAAGAATTGCCCCAAGAGGCGCGGCAAGTAATCCACCTATCAAAAGGCCAACAATCATAACACTGAAAGTTTGGAATCCTAAGGTAAATATAAATGTTGCCGAAATTGCGGTAGTTACCAAAAATTCAACTGTATTTACTGTGCCAATGGTTTTTCTTGGATCTGTATTTTGAATCAAAAGATTAGAAGTTACGACAGGGCCCCAGCCACCACCACCGGCGGCATCAAGAAAACCACCAATTAAACCAAGAGGCGCAGTAATTTTTGCTTTCTTAAACTCTTTTTTGTCATCGTGGTGATAAGCTTTAAATAAAAGATAAGCGCCAATCGCCGCAAGATACGTCATTACAAATGGCTTAGCCACTGATGCATCAACCGATGATAAAACATATGCGCCTAAAACGCCGCCAATCACACCAGGAATTGCAAGGCTTGAAAATAGTTTCCAATCAACATTTTTATGCAAAATATGACTTATTCCAGAAGCAGCAGTGGTAAATAGTTCAACAATATGGATTGATGCCGATGCTTGCTTTGGTTGAACGCCAACTAGCGCAACTAGGATTGTGCTTGAAATAACACCAAAAGCCATACCGAGCGCACCATCAATTAATTGTGCCGCAAACCCTGCCGCGATAAACGGCAGGATTTTTTCAAAGGTGTCTATTGTCGGTAATGCGAATAATAACATTATATATTCCTTATTAATAAAAAGTTTTGCTAAGGGTTATGCCATAGGTTAATGGTTCACCTGTTTCGCCAACAATTAAGCCCGTAGAGCCTGATTGTGCGGTTAATTGATTGAAGTATTTCACATCTCCAAGATTTTTTCCCCAAATTGCAAAATCCCAATTATTTGCGGTCCTTATCCCTGCTCTTGCATTAAAAAGAGTGTATCCGTCAATATATAAATAATCAGAAGGTGTAGAAGATGATGAAAATTTACTTCTAGAAACGCCATCAAGACCAAAATAAATCTCGTCATTTGCCGATATAAGTTTGGCGGCTTGTTTATATTCAAAGCCATAAGATGCACTTAGTTTTGATACACCAGGAAGTACTGCACCTGAAATATTTTCAACAGAAATTGATCCGCCAGAACGCTCAAGAGCAACAGGAGCATTAGGGAAATCGATATATCTTGAATCAATACTAGTTACATTCAAATAGAATAACCAATTAGAATTTGGTCTATAAGATGATTCAATCTCTACACCTCTAACTCTTACCTCTGGAACACTTGCCAAAACCCCGCGCAAAGTTGAAGAGCCCGAAGCAGCAAGTTGCACGATAGCCTGATAATCTTCTATTTCAGTTAGATAGCCTGCAAAATTTAGTGTAAGTCTATTGCCTAAGAATTGAGTTTTTAAGCCAATCTCACCATGATTAATTGCTTCAGGCTTAACTGTTGCAAAATCTTTAACCGCTGGCAAACCATCCACGCCATTTGGAATACCATTTAAGTTTACGCCACCTGATTTAAAGGTATGGGCATAAATTCCGTAAAGAAGAATGTCTTTATCAACTTTATATGAAAGTGTTATGTCGCCTGAAATATTAGTATCTTCAAAGTCTGCAACATAAAATGAAGATGCAAGTTGATTATCCTTAATAGCTTTTAAAACCGCGTTTGTAGTTTGTAATCCACCTGTTACCACAGCATCATAATAAGCGTCTTTGGTATCATAATTATATCTTATGCCTGGCTCTATGCTAAATTTGTCAGTAACTTTCCAAGTAACACGCCCAAATAAAGCGGCACTTTTGGTATCTAGCCTAACATCACTTGTTTGAGTAAGGCCATTTAAAACAGAAGAATAAGCGGCGGCATCATTAGATCCAGTCACAGACAATAAAGCGGCATTCGTTGCAGCATTAGCAGGACCATTTAACCAATATGAAGCGGCAGAACCAAGTGCAGTATTGCCAGAAGATCTAATTTTTTGGCTAAAATAGAATGCACCAACTAAATAATCAATTTTATCATTGAGTGTTTTGTTAAATCTAAATTCTTGCTGATATTGTTCTGAATCTGAAGGGTTTGCAGATACAGTTGTAATCGGAATACCAATCCAATCTCTATCATTTGAAGGGCGCCAAGACCATGTACGCCAAGCACTTACACTTGTAAGCTTGCCGCCTAAAACATTATAATTAACTTTTAGTGATGCACCTGAATTATGTTGAAGACCTCTTGTTTTGCTATCATGGTCAACCAATCTATCAAATGGATTAGTGCTTGGTACATTATACCCAAAATTTGCTGCAAGAGCAGCATATTGACGTGTAACTGCTCTCTGGGTTGGCGCAACTTTTACATAAACTTGACCTGCACCATTTGGATTTTGCTCGCTGTAGTCGCCAGAGAAAGTAAGTTTTAAATCATCTGTTGCATTCCATAAGATTTGCCCACGCACACTTAGGTTATTAAGTTCATTTACTTTTTCTTTACGTGCAATATTATAAGATAAGCCATCTCTTGAAGTAAAAGATGTTGAAAGTCTTGCGGCAATTTTATCAGTTAGTGGACTAGATACAGAACCTTTAAACTGCGTGAAATTATAATTTCCATAAGTTAAAGATGCTTTTGCTTCGGGGTCGAAACTTGGTGCTCGGGTAGTTATACTAATAGCCCCAGCAGTTGTGTTTTTGCCGTATAGAGTACCTTGCGGGCCACGTAATATATCAATCTGAGCAACATCTACAAAGTCTAGAGCAGCAGATGCGGCACGCGCATAATAAACATCGTCAATATAGAAACCTACGCCTTGTTCAATGCCGTCATTAGTAAGACCATATGGCGCGCCAAGACCGCGAATATTAACCGTCGTGTTTCTTTGGTTTTGCGAATAAAATTGAATTGCTGGCTGCACTTGGGTAAGGCGACTTACGTTAAAGTTACCTGAATTTTCCAATTGTTTTCCTGAAATAGTAGAAACAGTCAATGCAGAATCTTGTAGTCGTTCGGTTTTGCGTTTTGCAGAAATTATGATTGTGGTGCTTGCAGGGGTAAGATTTTCATTATTCTTAGAATTATCTATTGTTTCTGCAAAGCTTGGTGTTGAATAAAGTCCTAGAAGTGTAAATCCAAGAGCTATTTTTGATATTTTATTTGGCATTTCTTATCTTTCGTAAGTTTAAGAAGAAATGCCTCCAGTTGTCTGGTCGGCTATAGTGTTTTCAATGTGAGGGGGAGGAATAGAGTTAAAATCTGGTTTTTTCAGTAACATCTAATTGCACGATTTTATTATCGTGTATAGTCAAAGAAATGGTGCCAAACTTAATTTTACTTAAAGCTTCTTTCACTACTAGTAAGTGGCGTGAAAATTCACCATTTTTTTGACCGTCGTCATTATTAGTTGCAGATATCGTCATATCAATCCTTTCATGCAAAGCCTGCAATTAAGCTTGGCATGGTCAAGATATACTCAAGTAATTTGATTGACAATAGAAAAAAATAGAATTTTTAAGGTAAAATGCGCCTAAAAAGAGAAAATATTTTCTTTAATTTAGTATTTATTCAAAATCAAAGACAAGATCATCATATTTAATGCTGTCTGCTAGACTAATTGAGTCGAGAATATGGGCTGTCTCATTGCGAAGTTTTATAAGGACTTTTCTTAAACGGCATTTTTCTTCATCTACGCAATTTTTGCATTTTTCAGGTGCATATTTACTGGCGCACGGTACAAGCGCAAGAGAACCACGAGTAAGCCTTAAAATATCACCATAAGAAATGTCAACAGGTGACAGGGCAAGTTTATAGCCACCATCGGGGCCACGTCTTGAATTTACTAATCCTTCACGGCATACTTCGGAAAGAATAATAGTTAAGAATTTTATGGGTATATTTTGGCTTTCGGCAATTTGCGATAAATGAATATAATCTTTATCGGCATTATCCGCTAAATATTGAAGTGCCCTGATTGTATATTTGGTTTTTTGTGAAAGCATTTAATTATTCTATACTCTAATTATTGCTTTATCATAAACAAAAAGCGCGCCAAATTATGGCGCGCATGTTTAAATAAGCATAAAGCTTAATTTTATTTGATTTTGCCTTCAACAAACTCAACATGTTTACGAACCACAGGATCGTATTTATTCATGCGAAGTTTTTCAGTTTTAGTACGTGCGTTCTTTTTAGTTACGTAAAAGAAGCCAGTGCCTGCTGACGAATTAAGGCGAATTTTAATTGAGGCTGGTTTAGCCATTTTAGACCCCTGCGCTAAAAGCTGCAAAATGAAAACGATGTGCGCCTACACCACGTTTAGAAATTAAAGTCAAGGAATGCCTACAGTCTTTTGTCTGTAAAATAGTGCTAAAATTGGTAATAGCCCTAAAAAAGCTAAACAATACATAAGTCCATTCGGTCCTTGCCATTCCATAAAAGCCCCAGCAGTTAAAGGCGCAATCAATTGTCCTACGCAATATGTTGTGCCAAAAGTTGCGTTATTACTTGCGATTTCGTCTTTATTATTTAATTCTGCAAAACCTAAAAGGCCAAGTGTATAATAACCCGTTGTTGCGCCTGACCAAATGCCTGCAAGAATCAATAATAAATAATCTGGCATTTTTATTGTCATTAAGAATGGAAATGTAACCGCAATGATTCCAATGATAAATAATGTCTTATTTCTTCCAATTTTATCGGAAAGCGCCCCAATTGGGGTTTGTAAAAGCAAATTACCAAAAGCGCAGGCGGTAATGATTAAGCCTTCAATACTTACATTAAGCTCAATTCGTCTTACCCATACAGGCAAAAGATTAAATGCCGCCGTTTCAATTGCCCCAATAACAAAAGCCGGTAAAAATAATAAAGGGGTAATTTTCCAATTAAGGAATACTTTAAAGAATCCTGATGATTCTTTGTTGGGTTTGGTTATAGAAAGGGTAGGGGCAAAATAATAAAGAAGCGGCAATGCTGTTAAGACCATTATTATATAAATGCTTTGATTGCTTGCGTGTCCAAATTTGGCAATTAATATTCCGCCAATCCCTGCGCCAAATGAAAAAAGGGTGGCGTATAGGCCAAGAACCCTACCGCGATATTTTTCAGGTGCAAGCTCAAGTATCCAGCTTTCCGAAGCAACAAACATTAAAGTCACAATTACCGAAAAAAAGAATCTTATAAGTGTCCAAATATATGGGCCATTTGTTATTGTGAATAAATAATAGCAAACTAATATTAAAACTATTGAAGCCGCCAAAAACTCTTTGATTGGGATTATTCTTAAAAGTCTTGGTATAAAAGGCGTGAATAATAATGGCGCAAACCCTACAATACTTATTAAACCGCCAATCTGGGTGTTTAAAAGGCCATAATCATCCATTCTTAGGGAAAATATAGGGCCTATTAAACCAAAACCTAATGCCGATATAAACCCATAGGAAACCGCAATAATAAGTGTAAACCAGAGTTTAGAGATTTTCATTACGCAAGGTTAATTTCTCTTAAGCGCTGCATAAGGAAATCTTGGGCACTGATTGGTTCAAATTTTGAGGTGCCACAATTTGGCAAAGTCTCAATTATATAATCGGGATTAAAATGCAAAAAGAATGGCATTGAATATCTTGAAAATTTAGAACGTTCAGGATTTGGATTAATCACCCTATGAATTGTCGAAGGAAGTTTATTATTAGTAAGTCTTGAAAGCATATCGCCAATATTAACCGCAATACTTCCTTTTGGGGCGGTAACATTCTGCCATTCATTATTGCGGTCTAATAATTGAAGGCCTGGCTCATCTGCGCCTAGTAGGAGGGTGATTACATTTATATCGCCATGTGCGCCTGCACGAATTGCGCCCGCCGGTATATCGCCTATTACAGGCGGATAATGTAAAAGCCTTAGTATTGAATTGCCTTGATTAACGGTATTATCAAAAAAGTCTGGTTCAAGCTTAAGATAGATTGCAATTGCTTTTAAAATATTCTTTCCCAATAAATCAAAAGCTTCAAACATTTCGTTTATATTGGAATTAAAGTCTTTAATATGGCTTACTTCAATATTATCTCGCATAAATTCTTTATATTTGTGATTTTGAGGAAGAATGCGACCATGATGCCAAAATTCTTTTAAATCGGCGATTTTATGATCTTTTGCGGTTTCAACACCAAAAGAAGTATAACCGCGCTGTCCGCCATGCCCAATATCAATATATGATTTTTTAATTTCTTCATCCAAAGCAAAAAATGCTTTTGCAGAATTTTCCACATTATCAATAATATTTTGATCTACGCCATGATTAGAAATAATGGCAAAGCCATAGGTTTCAAACCATTTCCCGATTTCTTGTGAAAATGCATCTGGACTTGCAGAAAAAGTTTCCATTGAGACAGAGTGTATAATTGAGTCCATAATTGCCTCTATTTTGAATTTAGTCTTGCAATCCAACCACCGCCGGCAATTGGCATAGCGCGTTTAATATTTCCAGATTTAAGTTCTTCTTTTAAAAGATTTCCAATCGGCGCGAAAAGGCTTGGTGTGCCTTCGCCTGCACTTAAAGAGAATTTGAATAGAATTTTGACCTCTTTGTCGCTTTTATTATCAATAATTGCCTTTTTAACAATTGCCAAAGCTTCGACATGTTCAATATTTTCTAAATTAATAGTTAAATCAGTGTCTAAGTTTTGACTAAAAATTTCTAATTCTTGTGAATTTTCGTCGTTAACCATTTGTATTGGTCTTTCTCCAGTTTGTTAAGCCTTTGGCAATTCTTTGGTAAGGTTTGCATAATAATCATTTACATTAAGTTATCACGCCACAGTTTGTAAACCAAATCTTCACTGAAAACATACTGAAATTAATAGTTTTGAAATCTTTTGGAAACCAACGATTTACTTTTAGGTTTCATTGTAGGTTCATCAGAGTAAATATCTGTAATTTTAAATATTAATAATTTGCCTAAGAAGTATTGGCAAAAATGGTGGTAAAAAGGATAAGAAATGTCAGTAGCTGTTGTTTTAAATGAAATTGAAAATATAGATTATTTTTCTAAAGGTCTTTCACATTCAACTGGTGTTGGTGCTGCACTTGATTTAGTAGAAGCACATAAATGGTTTAATATTGCTGCAATGAAAGGCAATAATGAAGCTAAAATTCGTCGTAAAGAACTTTCAGAAGTTATGTCTGAATTCCAAATCTCTGCGGCGCAACGTGCGGCTCGTGATTATTTAACTAAAGGCGTAAATTAAACTATTGTGTTGGCCGCTAATATGTGCGGCCGCCAATGGAATAATTAAAGCCAATTGTTACAGGCAATGCATCCCTTATGAATTGCTGTGTGAATAGTCCGGCTTCAGC
The DNA here is from genome assembly GCA_964443435.1 of uncultured Caulobacteraceae bacterium. Lineage (GTDB taxonomy): Bacteria > Pseudomonadota > Alphaproteobacteria > Caulobacterales > Aquidulcibacteraceae > Pseudaquidulcibacter. Next base: position 32,641 of record CAYUCW010000001.1, read on the forward strand.
AATTTTTGATTTAGGAACCCAAATTACGTCAAAGCGTCTTAATCTTGGTAAAGCCGCATAATAATTTGGATCTGATAATATAGTTCGCATATTATATGTACGCATAAAAGGTTGGCCGCCAGCGCCACGCCTTAAGACTACTAAATCATCGCGCTTAGCAGAGTTTAAAAACCCGCCGGCAATGGTAATTGCTTGAAGTGGGTCAATTTCCCCTGGTAAATCATAGATTCCAGGCTTGGCGACTTCGCCACCAATAAAGATTTTTTGTGATGCAAAAGCTTTTGGCGCAATACTTATTTTAGGGTTTCTTAATTGTGCCGAATATGCGCCCTCAAGCATAGCTTGCAATTCATAAGCATTTCTATCAGCTATCATTATATTGCCGATTAAGTTCGGTGCAATGCGTCCATCTGGCGCTACTATAACTGTTTTTGATAATTCAGGCGCACCAAGCACATTAATCTCTATCTCATCACCTGGATAGAATCTATAACCTTCATCTGCATCAGTCCAACTAGGGAAGGCGGGTTGTGTAGGGAAGTATTGTGTTTGTGCAGGTGAGGGAGTGCGATAATTACGCGCTTCATTGCCCAGCCCTTTAATATTATTAAATGAGCACGCACTTAAACCTATCACTGATATTAAGATTAGATATTTACTAACCATTGAAAAAACTTCCCTTTTTATAGCTAAAAATCAGTTAACACCAAAATATGAAATAGTTTATTAATAAATTTAAAGCAATTTCCTATTTATAAGAATCAAATGCGAAAATATTTTTTATTATGAATCTAGGTAATTCTACAAATCAAAATAATATAAGCGGGTCATCAAATGGCAGGCCGGTTTATGGTATTGGTGATTGGATAAATTTATTATTGCGTGAATTCTGGCTTATGCTTGCGGTTTTCTTGCTTATTTGTTTGCTTGGCCTTGCTTATGCCATGACTTTGCAAAAAAAATATACTGCCCAAGCAAGGATATCTGTCTTAGTTGGTGATGAATATGTATACTCTCCGCGCGTTGGTGCCGCAGGGGTTGGCGCTTCACCTAAACAAGAACAAATAGTTCAGTCAGAAGTAGAGGTTATAACTTCGGCTCAAGTTTCAGATAGGGTTGTAGCGCATATTGGCCCTAAAAATTTATATTCGTCAAAAGAATTAGTTACGCATGGAACTGGCCCAATTGAAGAGCAATATCAAAGGATTGCGGTGGAAAACTTCCGTAAAGAATTTGGCGCTTCAGCAACGCCTAATACTACGGTAATTAAACTTAGCTATGCTAATCATAATCCTAAAATTGCCGCTGATGCACTTAATAAGCTAATTGATGAGTATTTATTGTACCGTAAAGAAGTTTTATTCGAAAACCGTGCAGGTGTTTTAGGCAAGCAGAAGACTGAATTTAATAATGAATTAGACGCAGTTCAAGCACAAATCGAAAGCTTATTAACGCAGAATGGTGTTGCTGATTATGAAAGCGAAAAAAATTCAGTATTTGCGCAATTAAGCCTAAGCCGTCAAGAATTGCTTAATACGCAATCGCGCCTTAGTGAAGCAATTGGTAGGTCCAATGCTACTAATTCAAGTTATTCAAGAGAGCCTTCACAAGTAAGGCTATCATTTGAATCAGATAATACACGTCGTAAAATTGACCTTGAGCAACAAATGGCTGAATTACTTACCAAATATACTGAGCAAAGTCAGCCTGTTCAAGAATTGCAAAAAAGAATTAATGCGATTGATAGTGTGATTTCTTCAGAAGCAGGACGCAATGCAGGCTTGGTTAAAACTGGCCCTAATCCAGTACGTGATAGTATTGCAACTGATAGATCGCGCAATACTGCAGAGGTGATTGCACTTCGTAATAGAGAGGCAGTATTAATAAGCCAATTACAACAAGTTCAAGGCCGAGCTGAGCAAATTGCGCAAATGCGCCCTCAATACGAAGATTTATTACGTAAAAAGCTTGTTTTAGAAGAGCAAGTCAAACAATTTGCTAGCAAAGAAGCAGAGGCACTTGCATTAAATAACCTTCAAAGCAATTTAAATGAAAACATCAGAGTGATTGAACGTGCAATTCCGCCTTCAAAAGGTACAAGCATGAAAAGCCTAATAATGTTGGGTTCAATTTTATTTGGTGGATTTACTGCATTAGTGGCTGGGGCAATGCGTGCCTTAACAAGATCTAGATTTCCTTCAAAAAGCTCGATTTCAAGAACTCTTGGTTTGCCAATTCTTGCTACGGTTTCAAGATAAGAAGCATAATTCTAATTGTCAGAATCAATATTAAGTTTTACGCTTAAAAAATGAAAGATATAACAGGTGATATGCAAATCATATGGTCATCACTTGCCAGTGTTGCTGGCAATAAAGGTGCGACTGTTATGTTTATTGGTGCAAGGGCGGGGGACGGGATTTCTTCTTGTGCGCGTTCATTTGCAAAACTTTCATCATTAAGATCTACTAAATCGGTTTGGCTTATAGATCTTGATTTCTATTCTAATGGTCAATTTAATGCACTTGGTGGCAATGAAAATGGCAATTGGAGTGGGCCATTTGACATGAGCTTTGGGCAAAATCCATTTTGGTGGACTGTTCCAAGGGGTAAATATAATGGTAAAAATGCTTTGGTCGGCTATCGTGTTGGGGCAACAAAACTTTATGTAAGTAAGTTTAGGCGTGAAGAATTAGAAGAAAACCAAGTAATTCAAATTGGCCCTGCACCTGAATTTTGGCAAACTATAAGAGAAAATCTAGACATTACAATTATAGACGCACCTCCACTTGAAAATTCTCACGCTGGTTTGGCATTAGCAAGCGAAATGGATGGCGTAGTATTAGTTATTGATGCGGAAAATACCAATCCAAAAGATGCAATTGATTTAAAAGACGAAGTTATTGCGCGTGGTGGCAATTGTCTTGGCATTGTTTTGGTTACAAAAGAAAATCAAAGCCGTGCTTCTTCTAAAAAAAATCTATTTAATTTCGCGCTTTAAAGGATTGTAACAGCTTTGGTTAATAACCAACCAAAACCCTTAGAGAACAACTCAAGCTATTTATTATTCCTAATATTTGCATTTTTTGCGATTTCAGGGAGTGATTTTGCACATCTATTTGAAATTAAATCTGAGAATATTAAAAATTTTTGGGACTTAGCAAAGCTTATTTTTCTTGCGCTTGGTTTCGTTTTAATCGCCTTAAGATGGGAAGATTTAGCAAAGAATAATATTTATCTTATACCGATTATAATAAGCGCAACCATATTTCTTACAAGTGTATTTTGGTCTTTAAGCCCATTATTAACAATACAAGCAAGTATAATTCATCTTGTGATATGGGTTTTTGCTTTGTCTATAAGTCTTAATTATAATATTAAGACATTTATATTGGGCGTTAGTGCCTTTGCATTATTTGCCTTTATTCTAAGCTTAATTCAATATTTTAACGGAAGCACGCAGCCATATAATTTTATTTATTTTCAAATCCTAATTGGCGCGGCTTTATGGTTTAATAAATCAAGCATAAACATAGCTTGCTCATTGGCTTTAATAATTATTCTTCTTTTTGGGATTGCAACAAATAACCCTTATGCACTTAATATATTTATAGCTTTTGCAATTATATCTTTGAATTTATTTGCCCAAAAATACATGGAAAAATCGAATTTTGTTCAATTATTATGTGCGGTTTTTATAATTTTATATGCCATAATTTTATTTGCATTCGCACTTAAAAATAATTCAGGATTAGTAAGTGAACTTATTAAATCAAATATACAGAATAATATAACGGGTATTGGATTTGGTCTTTCTGATGGAATAATTCTAAAAGAATTTATCTTAGGTCTTGGGTTTTTAGGGCTATTTTATTCTCTGTTTATTTTTTCATTTGTACTTTTGAAATTTATACTTTTCAAAACTAATCGAATTGATTTTTTATTATTACCGCTATTTGGGCAATTATTTTTAAATCCAAATGAATATAGATTAAATGGAATAGTATTTGTTATTTTACTTATTGCTGGCTTTTTTAGTTTTAAAAATGCAAGAAATTATGATTTCAAAGACTCTGCTGCGAAAATTGCACGATAAACCCTTGCCGCAAAAGCTCTAAGCTTTATTGGCATTATATTGGAAATGGCAATAGATCCGAAAATATTTGCTATTAGTTTTAAGAATGGAAATTTTGAAATAAAATAAGCAAGTTTTGTACTATTTAGTAATTTCATTTCACTATATTTATTTAATATAAGCGCAAAATTAGGGCCTGCAAGGCGATATTTTTTCAAGATTATTTCGGCTTCATCAAGCCCTAAATGAGTTGCGCCATTATCAATATGAGTTACTGGGAAATTATTTTTTGATGCCCTAAGTGCCCATTCAACATCTTCCCAACCCCAACCAATAAATCCAGTATCAAAAGGAACAAGTTTAGTAATTTCGCTTTTTACCAAAAGATTTGATGTGGCAACCGATAATGCGCCCTTTGCACTTCTTGTGGCGGCGTCAACACAATCGGTTTGTTTTGCAAGATAATAAGCAAGCTTATTATTTTCATTCACAATTATTTGTTCAACTGTAAAGCCGCCAAATGCGATAGAAGGTTTTGAATTATCAATATAATTAATCCATTTTTCGATAAAATCTTTATCATCAGGAAGCATATCTGAATCTAAAAATAAAATATATTCGCCGTTTGAGTTATTAATAAGATTATTTCGCGCTAAGGCACGGCCTGAATTTTTTTTCAAAAATATTAGCTTAGTGTAGCAATTAATATCTTTTATTAGATTAATCATTAATTGCTTAAGGCTCTCATCCGCAGAGCCATCATCAATAATTATAATCTCACAGCTAAGACTTTTACGGTTTATTTCTTGCTTTAAAGCATTAATTAAAGGCGAGGGGTCATTCTTATAAACAGGTGTAACAATAGAAATTTTTATATCTGATTTCTTTTCACCAATTGTATAAATAATTCTATCTTCTAGGTTTTCAATCATTTATTTATAACCTGATTAATACGGCCTCTTATGCCGCTTATATTAAAATAATAGGCGCAAGCAATATAAGCCAAGCCGCCCACAGATGCTTTTAGACAAAGCTCTAGGAAGCCGCCAAGCTTAGGAAGATAAATCACGCTGGCAATCATTATCATGCAAGAAACAGTGATTTGCAGTGTGTCCTTAATAGGAATACTTAGCTTTAAATATCGTCTTCCAATTATTGCAAGTAAAAGCATGCCTATGAAATATGAAATCAAAGTTGCATAAACCGCCCCAAAAAGTCCAATTTTAGGCAAAAGAATTATATTAAGTGCGATACTAAGAACCGTAGGCACAAGCATAATAATAACCCGTATTCTTACATGCTTGGTTATTATAAATGCATCTGAAAAATAATCTGACATACCCATTATTAAACCTGCAACCGCAATCCAAGGGGCGATTTGTGCGGCTTCATTTCTAAATTCAGGGCCTATTAAAATCTCACATAATGGAACGGCAACTAAGGCAATGCCAACTGCTGCCGGTGCACCAAGTCCAAATCTTATTGCAAATGAGTTTTTTGAAGCTTCAATAATTAAATTCTTATCCTTATTATCATAGGCATTAAGTAATAATGGAAAAGTAGCAGAACTTAGCCAAGCAAAAATAATCTCTAAGATTCGCGCCGCGGTTTGATAGCCCGCTGAATAAATTCCAACTTCTTTATCGCCAAGAAAATAGGCAATTAAAAACCTATCCCCAGAACTTAGCGTGATTGCAAAAATAAGACCAAGCGAAATTGGATAACCAAATTTAAAATATTCTTTTAATCTTTCTGTTTCTAATTTTCCGCCTTTTGCTTCTTTTAAAAGGCTTGGTAGTTCAAATGCTAAAGCAAGCGCCGAAGCGATTAATGTTGCAATAAAAGCTGCTTCTTCTTTAAAGGCATAAAGAATAACTAAGACCGCGCTTATAACAAAACCGATTATAACGTGCGAAGCTTCAACAATTGCAAACCTCACAGATTCAAGCTTCATTCTTCGGGTTTCAAGTATTATTTTTAATAATGATCTTATAATTGAACCCGCAAAAGCAGCCGCCAAGGCAATTTTCATACTGCCCTCAGCAGGATAGAAAATTATAATAATTGCCGAAAGAATTGCAAAAATAACGCTATTTAAAACGAAAGCAAATATAAGACTTGTGAAATGATTTTGAATCTCATTCTTTGACTTAGCTTCTGTATAAAACCTATTTGCCGCCGATTCCGCCCAGTTTAATACAAAATAATGCGCAATAGTCATTATTGAGAAAGCAAGCGAAAATCGCCCATATTCTTCGGGGCTTAGAAATCTAGTAAGAATTGCAACCGTTCCAAAGCTTGCAATTGCTTGTGCAAGGTTTGGTATAGCATATGATATGAGCTGTTTTTTTAACATTATCTAATGTTCGTTTTATCGCCTAATAAAGAAGGTATGGTCATAAAGATAATGTATAAATCCATCCAGAAATTTGCTTTATCAATATATTCAGTATCAAGCCTTACACGCTCTTCAACTTCTTCTGGAGTATGAACTGGCCCGCGTGAGCCATGAATAGCCGCCCAACCAGTTATGCCTGGTTTAATTCTATGTCTGTGGGCATAGTCGCGAACGATTTTCTCACTTTCGACTTCACCGGTTTTCATGCCAATCGCATGTGGACGTGGGCCAACCAAAGACATTGCACCCGATATTACATTAATTAATTGCGGCAATTCATCAATTGAAGTCTTGCGAATAAACTTACCTACTTTGGTGACGCGCGGATCATCTTTAACAACTTGTTGCGCCGCTTTATGGTCGGTCTTTTCAGTAAACATAGAACGGAATTTCCAACATTTAAAAGGTTGGTTATTAAATCCATGTCTTGTTTGTCTGAATAAAATTGGGCCTTTGGATTCAAGCTTTATGGCGATTGCCACAATAAGCAATAATGGAGACAATAAAACAAGCGCAATAGACGCGATTATTATATCCTGTAGTCTTTTCCAAAATGCACGCTTTGCATCTTCTGGCGTACCAGAAACATAAGCAACAGGCAGTTTGCCAAGTCTTCCGAAAGTTGTTCCATCGCTTTCAAAACCTTGCATATCAATCGCAAGAACAATCTTATTGGGCATACCTCTTAGTTTTTCAACTAATTGTAAGATTCTTGCCTGTGCTGCGCTTGAAACCGTAATAATAACCCTATCAACACTAGGTAATAAAGGCCATTCCATTAAATTGGTTAAGTCACCAATAACTGGTACATCACCAATTTTTGAGGGCGCTCTATCAAGTCTATCATCAAAAATACCTAAAAAGCATATATCGTTTTGATCGGCTTGGTCTTTTATTAAATCTGCGGCACATTTAGTTGCGCCAACAATAACCACATTTGTTGAAAATGCGCCACGATTACTAAGGATTTTTACAATTTTTGCGGCAATAAAATGAACAATACTTAGGATGCCGCCGATTAATATTGTTATAAAAACAGACTCAGCTACACATTCAGACATCGGGCGGCCAGTAATCGTCGAAAGCATAATCCCTGTAAAAGTCACAACCGGCAAAGCTATAATAGTTGATCCAACTAATTTTACAAAATGAATAAATGGCCTTGGGCAAGATGAATAATGATAAAGATCATTTTCTCTTAAAATCCACCAGAATACAAGCGTTGCAACGCCCATAGGCATTGAAATCGCAAGTGATGCGCTTAATAATCGGTCATGTGTATAGATTCTAAGGCTTATACTTACTATGAGTATAACTAAAAAAATGTCGAAAAGTTCAACAGCTTTTGCAAAACTAGAACGATAGAATCTAGCCCCACGTGCACCCTTTTTATTTGTTGTCTTTTCGTTATTTCCTAATTTAGTTTTCACCGCAGTGATTGGTAGCATTATAATTCTCCGAAGCCTCATCATAAGCTAAACAAGTAGATTTAATGTTAATTTTTATAAAATTATCATAATATTTTGCATAAATGTTTTTCTGCTAAAATCTCTGCATTCGAATGATTTTTTGACTTGGCTTATTGTATGGCATCGTATAACAACAAGGCGCGGGGGAGACGTGGCCGAGAGGCTGAAGGCACTCGTTTGCTAAATGAGCGTACTCCAAAAGGGTACCGAGGGTTCGAATCCCTCCGTCTCCGCCAGTTTATAAACAAAGCCCCAATAGGGGCTTTTTTTATAAACTGCTGTTGAGTTTCGTACCCGAGAAGAGGGTAGGGCGAAACATGTATGTTTTGGCCTTAGCGGCGTAGCCGAGCGTGCGAAAGCAGAAAAATTTTCAGGGTGTGAGATTTTTTAACAATCGCTCTATACTTTACCTATTAGTACAATTGATCCCCAAAAAAACAAAAAAGGCATAATTATTTCTAATTATGCCTTAAACTATAGGATGTTTATTAAATTATTGAAGGTTTACAAACATGCCGCCATCAACAAGAAGTGATGCGCCGGTAACATATTTTGCAAGATCAGAAGCTAGGAATACTGCTGGCCCTGCCATGTCGTCTGGCTGCCCAAGGCGACCAAGCGGAATGCGGTTTTCCATATATTCGCGTTTTTTTACGTCCGCTAAATCTTCTTTATTAATATCTGTAAGAATTGTGCCAGGAAGAAGGGCATTACATCTGATTTTATGTTTACCAAGCGCAATTGCCGTTGATTGCATTAAAGATAATACGCCCGCTTTTGTTGGGGTATAATGCGTTTGGAATTCACCGCCAACCAAAGCTGAAATAGAGCTTACGGCGATAATAGAGCCGCCATTGCCTTGGGCAACCATTTGTCTCGCTGCGGCTTGGCACATATAATATGCGCCATGAAGATTTACGCGCATAGTTCTTTCAAGAACTTCTTGTGGCATTTCTAAGAAACTGTGAAAGGGACAAATTCCGGCATTAGAAACGAAACTATCTAATTTTCCAAAATGTTTCACACCTTCTTTGATGAAAGCCTCAGCAGATGAAAATTCGCTTACATCACCTTTAAGGGCGAAAGCATTTCTGCCCATTGATTTTATGATTTCCACAACTTCAAGAGCGTCAGATTCGCTGCCATTATAATTTATACCAACGTCAGCACCATGTTCAGCAGCACCAATAGCAATAGCACGCCCAATACCTTTTGAGCCACCAGTTACTAATACAGATTTCCCCTTTAACAGCATTTACCAGCCCTTTTAAAATTGTTTGACTATAAAAATATAGTAATAAAACTCACAAATGATAAAATTTGATTATAACATGGTTTAAGTAGCTTGCAATGCCACTTGTTTTTGATTAATCAATTCTCTTATTATGTTTTTTTGATAATATATGCGTGTTTTTGTGTTTGCAATAGCTAATAGGAGTAGCTTGTGAAATTGTTTAAGCTTTATCGCTCAATTTCAAGCATAAATGACGATTGCAGAGTGTAATTTACAGTTATTGAGGTTGAATTGATGAAATTTCCAAAAATTAAACATGTTCGTGCTTTTGTGATGAGGGGCGCTGGGGCTGATTATCATGACCAAGGTGAAGGCCATTGGATTGATAACCATATTGCTACACCTATGGCAAAATATCCTGAATATCGTCAAAGCCGTCAATCATTTGGCATTAATGTTCTTGGCACTTTAGTTGTTGAAATCGAAGCCGAAGATGGAACAATTGGCTTTGCGGTTACAACAGGTGGTGAGCCGGCGGCATATATGGTTGAAAAACATTTTGCACGTTTCTTAGAAGGGCGTTGTCCTTCTGAATATGAGAAAATTTGGGATCAAATGTATTTTGGTTCTCAATATTATGGCCGTAAAGGTATTGTTGTTAATGCAATATCTGGTGTTGACCTTGCGCTTTGGGATTTATTGGGTCGCTTGCGGGGGGAGCCAGTACACGCAATGCTTGGCGGTGCGGTTCGTGATGAGCTTCAATTCTATGCAACTGGTGCACGTCCTGACTTGGCAAAAGAAATGGGCTTTATAGGTGGTAAAGTTCCGCTTTATCATGGCCCTGCTGAAGGCGAAGAAGGCTTAAAGAAAAATATTGCTTTAATGGCTGATTTCCGTTCAAAAGTTGGTGATGACTTCTGGCTTATGTATGATTGCTGGATGTCATTAGACCTTAATTATGCAACTAAGCTTGCGCTTGGCTGCCATGAGCATGGTCTTAAATGGATAGAAGAAGCTTTATCGCCTGATGATTATTGGGGATATGCGCAATTAAAGAAAAATGTTCCAACAGGCATGTTGGTTACAACCGGAGAGCATGAAGCAACGCGTTGGGGCTTTAGAATGCTTATGGAAATGGAATGTTGCGATATTATTCAGCCAGATGTTGGTTGGTGCGGTGGCGTAACTGAGTTATTGAAAATCTCTGCAATGGCGGATAGCCGCAGCATTATGGTAATTCCTCATGGTTCATCGGTTTATTCATACCATTTTGTAGCGACTCGTCATAATTCACCTTTTGCTGAATTCTTGATGATGGCACCAAAAGCTGACCATGTCGCGCCAATGTTCCATCCTCAATTATTAGGTGAACCAGTTCCACAAAACGGCCGCTTGAAAATTAGTGCGCTTGACAAACCAGGCTTTGGTGTAGAGCTTAACCCAGACGTTAAACTTCACCGCCCTTATGTAAGATAATATAAGATAAAAGGAATTAAAAATGAAACTAGTAAGATATGGCGCAAAAGGCCAAGCAAAACCAGGTGTTATAGATGCAGATGGTAAAATCCGCGATCTTTCATCTGTCGTTAGCGATATTACTTCAAATGAAGTTCGTATTTCAGTTTTAGAAAAATTAAAAGCTACAGACATTAACTCACTTCCAGTAGTAGAAGGTGAGCAAAGATATGATGTGCCAGTAAGCAATATTGGTAAAATCATTGCGGTTGGTCTTAATTATGCTGACCATGCTGCGGAATCTAATCTTCCTGTCCCTCCAGAGCCTATTTTCTTTACAAAAGCAATCACTTCACTTTGCGGTGCAAATGATGATGTAATGAAGCCACGCGATGCTACTAAAATGGATTGGGAAGTAGAGCTTGGAATTATTATCGGCAAAACTATGCGTTATGTTGAAGTTGAAGATGCGCTTAACCATGTAGCAGGCTATGTTTTGGTAAATGACGTTTCAGAACGTAAATTCCAAAAAGAACATGGAACTCAATGGGTTAAAGGCAAAGGTTGCGACACTTTCTGCCCAACTGGTCCTTGGCTTGTTACTGCTGATGAAGTGGGTAATCCGCAAGAATTAGATATGTTCTTAGACGTAAATGGCGTTCGTATGCAAACAGGTAATACTAGAACTATGATTTTCCCAGTTGCTGAAGCGCTTTCTTACATAAGCCGTTTCATCACTCTGCAACCGGGCGATTTGGTTATTACTGGAACTCCTCCAGGTGTTGGCGAAGGTAAAAAGCCTAATCCAATTTTCTTAAATGCAGGTGATAAAATGCATCTTGGTGTTTCAAAATTAGGTGAGCAAAGACAAACAGTTGTTCCATTCTCACTTGAAGGCTTGGAGATTTTAGGTTGATCTATGAAAATCGTTTTAAAGACCAAACGGCTGTATTAACTGGTGCGGCTGGTGGTCTTGGTAAAGCAGTAGCACAAAGAATAATTGCCGAAGGTGGTCAAGTTTATCTTCTTGATTATAATGAAGAATTATTAAAAACAACCGCAGAAGAAATCGGTGCAAAAGGTTATTTTGCATTAGATGTTGCAAATTATGAAGCAGTTAAATTGGCTGCTTCTGCTGCAAAAGAAGCCTTGGGAACAATTGATATTCTTGTTAATTCGGCTGGTATTACTGGTGCTACTGGTACTGTATGGGAATATCCTGTTGATTCTTGGCAAAGAGTGATTGATGTAAACCTTAATGGTTTATTCTATTGTTGCCGCGAAATAATACCATTCATGCTTGAAAATGGTTATGGACGTATCGTAAATCTTGCATCGGTTGCCGGCAAAGAAGGTAATCCAAATGCTTCAGCATATTCGGCATCAAAAGCGGGTGTTATTGGCCTTACTAAATCATTGGGTAAAGAGCTTGCTACTAAAGGTGTAATTGCCAATGCGCTTACTCCTGCAACTTTTGAAAGCCCAATTTTGGCGCAATTACCTGCTTCTCAAGTTGAATATATGCGTTCAAAAATCCCAATGGGTCGCTTGGGTATTATCGAAGAATCTGTTGCTATGGTATGTTTTATGGCGTCAAAAGAATGCTCATTTACCACTGCATCAACATTCGATACCTCTGGGGGCCGTACTACTTTCTAAAATAAATATAATCGGAGGGGCTTATGACAATAAAAAGAATTATAGATCCGCATATTCATTTATGGGATTTAAATCATATTAAATATCATTGGCTAAGCCCCCCATTTGATGACTCTGGAGTAAATGGAAGTACTGAGGCAATTGCTAAAGACTATTATTTTCAAGATTATTTAAAAGATGCCAAGGACTATCGTCCGCAAGGCGTAGTTCATATTGATGCTGGCGCGGATGCAAATGATTGCCTTCGTGAAACCGAATGGCTTGATAGTCTTGATACTGATGACGTAAAAATGGCAATTATAGGCTATGCCGCACTCCATGAAAAAAATGTCGATGAAATCTTAGCGGCGCATTCAAAAACTGATAAAATGCGCGGTATTCGCCAAATTATGAATTGGCACCCAAATTCTTATTATTCTTATACTCCTGAAAATTATTTTGAAAATCCAGATTGGGAAAAAGGTTATAGTCTTTTAGAAAAATATAACATGAGCTTTGATTTGCAATTATATCCATTGCAAATGTTACAAGCCGCCAAGATCTGTTCTAAATATCCAAATATTCCAGTTATGATTAATCACACAGGTATGCCTATAAATGATAGCCCTGATACTTTGAATTTATGGAAAGAAGGCATAAAAACGCTTTCGCAAAATCCAAATGTTTCGATAAAATTATCTGGCTTTGGGTTTGTTAAAAGGGATTGGGATGAAGATTTCATCCGCCCTTTAATTCTTAACGCTATTGAAAGTTTTGGAATTGATAGATGCATGTTTGCATCTGATTTCCCTACCGATAAATTATTTTCAGATTTCAATAAAATCTATGAAGCGTTTGATAATATTACTAAAGATTTTAGTGAAGATGAGCGCGATAAATTATTCTATAAGAATGCAAATAAAATATATAAAATGAACCTAAATGATTAGGCAAGGGGAGAAGAAAAATGGGAAATCCATTATTAGGGGTATTATTCCACTGGCTTGGCGGCCTCGCATCTGCAAGCTTTTATGTGCCTTATCGTAAGGTTCGTGGTTGGTCTTGGGAAATTTATTGGCTTATAGGTGGCTTATTTTCTTGGATAATTGCGCCTTGGATTTTTGCCTATTTTCGCACCGAAAACCTATTTGAAGTAATTGGTTCGGTCGATCCTTCAATTATTGGATATTGCATTATGTTCGGGTTATTGTGGGGTCTTGGCGGCTTAACTTTTGGCCTTACAATGCGCTATCTTGGGCTTTCTTTGGGTATGGCAGTGGCACTTGGCCTCTGTGCTTTTTTTGGAACAATTGTACCGCCTATTGTAAAAGGTACGTTCTTAAATGAAGTTTTAATGACTTCACACGGTCAAATAGTTTTAGTGGGCCTTTTAATGTGCCTTATCGGTATTTCAGTAATTGGACTTGGTGGTAATTCAAAAGAAAAAGAAACCCCCGAAGCGGAAAGAAAATCTAATATAGCTGAGTTTGACCTTAAAAAAGGTATTTTAGTAGCAATTTTTTGCGGTTTAATGTCATCTTGTTTTGCATTTGGAATTTCAGCAGGTGAACCAATTGCTGTACTTTCTGCGGCAGCAGGCACAGATCCATTATTTAAAGGGCTACCTGTAATTTGCGTTGTTTTAATTGGTGGCGCAACAACTAATATAATTTGGTGTGGCTATTTAATATTCAAAAACAAAACTGCCTCTGAAATTACAAAACCAATTGTAAAAGAGGGTGAAAAAGCCCCTCTAAGTCTTGTAAATCTTTTATGGTGCGCACTTGCGGGCACAACATGGTATTTCCAATTCTTCTTTTATGTAATGGGTGAAAGCCAGATGGGAAAATTTGGTTTCTCATCTTGGACACTGCACATGGCATCAATCATAATCTTCTCATCGCTATGGGGTTTTGCACTTAAAGAATGGAAAGGCTCAAGTAAGAAGACTTTACTTTATGTATTTACCGGACTTGCATTCCTTATTGGCTCAACAATTGTTATAGGAATTGGTAATTCAATGGCTTAATGCCATAAGCTTAATAGAGAGAAAAATGAATATAGCTTGTACAAATGATTTTAGGAATCAAGCCAAAAAGAAGCTCCCCCGCTTTTTGTTTGATTATATTGATGGTGGTTCTTATTCTGAAAAAACCTTAAGAGATAATTGCGATGATTTATCCAAAGTTGCACTTCGCCAAAGGGTTTTAAAAGATGTTTCCGCGCTTGATTTACAAACTAAAATCTTTGACCAAGATTTAAGAATACCAACTATACTTGCGCCCGTTGGCCTTACAGGTATGTATCGCCGCCGTGGTGAAGTTCAAGCAACAAATGCGGCATATAATTTTGGCGTTCCTTTTACGCTATCAACCGTAAGCGTATGTTCGATGGAAGAAGTAGTTGCCAAAACCAATAAGAAAATCTGGTTTCAGCTTTATGTATTAAAAGATAGAGGCTTTATGAAAAATGCCCTCGAGCGGGCAAAAGCGCAAGGAATTGAAACTTTGGTATTCACGGTTGATATGCCTGTTCCTGGCGCAAGATACCGCGATATGCATTCGGGCATGTCTGGGCAATTTGCCGAAATTAATCGTATTCTTCAAGCTATGATGCACCCTGAATGGGCGCTTGATGTTGGTGTTTTAGGGCTTCCGCATGATTTGGGCAATGTCTCTAAATATCTTGGAAAAGCAACAGGGCTAAAAGATTATATGGGCTGGCTTGCGAATAATTTTGATCAATCAATTTCATGGTCAGATCTTGAATGGATACGAGATTTTTGGAAAGGCCCAATGATTATCAAAGGTATTCTTGACGCGGAAGACGCAAAAGATGCCGTTAAATTTGGTGCCGATGGCATTGTGGTTTCTAACCATGGTGGTCGCCAATTAGATGGTGTCTTATCATCTGCGCGTGCCTTACCTGAAATTGCTTCTGCGGTTAAAGGACAGATAAAGATATTTGCGGATTCTGGCGTTAGATCTGGTCTTGATATTTTGCGTATGCTTGCGCTTGGTGCCGATGCAACCCTTATTGGTCGCGCTTATATTTATGCCTTAGCCGCAGGTGGAGAGACAGGCGTTGCAAAACTTCTCAATATCCTAGAGTCAGAGCTTAGGGTGGCAATGGTTCTTACAGGCACAAAATCAATTAAAGAAGTAAGCGCTTCATTATTGGCTTAAATATACAATAGATACAAAAAAGGCGTGGGTTTCATCCACGCCTTTTTTTGTTCATTGTGTTAACGCATGAATTGCTTCACTGCCGAATAAATGAAATATGCAAAAGCAACTAATATTGAAATACCTATACCATTTATAATCGCTTTAGTTTTAGCATCGCCTTCAGTATTTCTGCCCCAAAGGTCTGCATATTTATAGCCAGTTAGATCTTCAACAATTGCACCATTTTCAGGGGTTGAAGGCAAGGTTTCACCACTACGAAGTCTTTCTACTTCATTTACTAATACACCGTGTGTAGTGGCATTTAGATTAAACTTAAGTGAAATAAGAACCCCAAGCCCCATAACAATAATTGGACCAAGAACCATAATGAATAATAGCGTATGAATTTCATCTGTACCATGTGTTGTGGCTTTTGCGTTAAAGCCACCAAATTGTAGAAGTGCACCAGTTGCCGCCAAAGCACAAGCTTGCGCAATTTTTCTTACAAAGGTCATAACACCTGCGAAAATACCTTCACGTCTTTGCCCAGTAAGCGCTTCATCAATATCAGGAAGATAGTTATAAACACTCCATGGCACAAAGTTTAGAGTGCCGCGACCAAGACCAGCAAGTAAAATAGGTACGAATAGCCAGAATAAAACTATCGGGCTTGTGCCATTAAATAGTGCCATCCAAATTTTGCCCTCAATTGGTTTAATTGCTGTGCTAAAGCCTTCTGGTTTAATAAGATAAAACGCGAAGAATAATAAACAACCGATTGTAAATAGACCGCAAGCAACACGGAATGCATAGGTTGGACCAATTTTAATAACAATATTAATCGCAAGCATTACTGAAACGAATTGCGCAATATACATGAATGTCATTAATTGCGACGTAAGCAAAGTCGCGCCAAGCATTATAGCCGTCACAAAGAATGGTAAAACAGTGTTGAAAATATCTTGTGAAATATAACCGCCAAGATAAATACTTAAATGCTGACGGAATGCTTTAATTCTTAATGTAGAGAATAGATCACCAAACATTTTAGCGGGTATTGCCAATATATCCTTAAGCTTTGGTGCTTCTGGTTTATGGTTTAATTCATCCTCAGTATATGGTCTTTCCCAAGTGAATATAACCACTAAAAGAACCATTAAAGAGAAAATCACGCCAAATATAGCACCCATAATAAAGAATGTATCGGCATTATCTTTGCCGCCCAAACGCTCAATAATAAGGGTAGGGAGGTATGAAGCAAGTACTGCTGATGCTTGCGCTACAAGCATTCTTGCGCCCGCAAATTTTGCTTTTTCCTTATAGTCTTTGGTCATTTCTGCGGCCAAAGTTTCCCAAGGGATAAGCACTGCGGCATATACAATTTCAAAGAAAATAAATGTTGTTAAATAATATGCAAAATCATGACCAGATTGCCAAATAAGCGCAAATGAAGGCAATAATGGAATTGCAATTATAAGGAAAATTTTGCGTCGCCCAATTTTCTTACCTATCCAAGTATGTCTAAGATTATCTGAAACATAGCCAATAATTGGGCAAGTAATAGCATCAACAATTCGCGGTAAAGCAAGAATTAATGCGGCTTGTGCAACATCTAAATCACAAAAAGTAGTTAGAAAATAGATAAGCCATCCTGAAATAACGGCCATTGCGCCGGCACCAAGCATATCGCCTGAACCCCATGCCCAATAATTTAATGTATTAGGTTTCCTATCCATTCTCTAAACTCCCTATTTATATTTTTTTTATTATATGAAACGATACATAAACTCACCTAAGCAAAGAATGGCCATAGCCTGACCAAACGGCATAGAGGTAAGTGGAATATCTTTATATTCTTGTATTGAATTAAAAACAGGTGTTCCAAAAGAAACCTGTGTTAATTCACCCGCATCATTAATATGCGCGCGCACTGCTTTACCAGCTCTTATACCCATATCTTCGTATAATTCTTTTGAAATATAGCCTTTACGGGTTGCTTTAAGAATACCTGCGGCAAAGCCTGCTGAGGCTGATGCTTCTTCATAAGAAGTTTCATCATCAAGAATTGTACGCCATAAGCCTGACGGGGCTTGGTATTTTTTCAAAGCTTTGATTTGTGCTTCTAAGGTTTCTATTAAGAAAATTCTAGTTGCATCATGTGCTGGTAAATCAAGTAATTCAATAAATTCAGGTATAGCAATTGTAACCCAAGAATTGCCACGTGCCCATAATGCTTCGGCAAAATTATGCTTACCATCAAATGTCCAGCCATGGAACCAAAGACCAGATTTTCTATCAGTAAGATATTTAATGTGAAGCATAAATTGACGTTTTGCTTCTTCTACATAATGCGGGCGATTTAATAAAAGGCCGATTTTAGCAAGCGGTAAAACCGACATCATTAATGTATCATCCCATAATTGCTGATTATTCACAGAATTATAAACAATATGTTGGAAGCCATTTTCTTCAGTTCTTGGTAGGCCATTCATTACCCATTCCGCCCATACATCAAGATATGGAAGATAGGTTCTATTGCCTGTACGCTCAAATAAATAAGCAAGGGTCAAGAATGGTGCAACAGTATTAATATTCCTTGATGGAGAGCCTTCTTTAAATCGTGCCTCGAACCAATCAATCATAATATCCCAAGCTTTTTTATCGCCTGTTAATTCCCAATGCTTGTAGATTCCATAAAGACCGACACCATGTGTCCATTCCCAACCATTCCAGCCTTTAGTATCAATAACACGACCATCTTCAAGTCTTAGTAGGAATTCACCAGTTTCGTCTTTAATATTAACAAGATTATTAATCACACGATTCATGGCGTCATGATAATCTTCACGATTTGCGCCAAGAATATTTGCGTGATGTTGTAATAGGGGATGCATATATAACTCCAGATTTATCTTTGTAAATTTTTTGGTTGTGGTACGGGTTCAATCTTTACACCGCCTCGAACGGAATTAAGATTAAGTAATTGAATTTTTTCCAATGAATTATTTTCTTTTCCATCAGATGTAACCGCAAGGGCAATAGTATTATCACCATTATGATTAATTATGCCAGGCGGAATAATAAATACTCTTTGTGGTCCAATATGTGATATGAATTGTCCCATATTCCATCCATTAATAAAGATAAGTACTCTATTCTCATTAATAGATCTTGGAACATTTATATCACCAAAACCAAGTCCTAATTGAACATCATGATCTTTTGGTAAGTCTAATTTAAAATTAGTTTTTAACCAATGAGTACCAGCAGCAATAGGTGCAGCATCAGGCTTAGTTTTTTCCCAATTCGCATCTAATTCTTTATTCACTGGTAAGTGCCATCCTTCACGTTCACCATAAAGACCACCATTATTATGTGGGCCTCTAACTAAATCGGCAATATCTTCGCCCCCTTTATTGCCTTGGATTTTCCAATCAATTGGGGTTTGGAATCTTTTTATACCATTTGAACTTAGTGAAGCCGCAACAAGGCCACGACCTTCTTTGTGTTGATCATCAGCAAATAAGTTCCAATTATGTGAGTTGTTTCTTACCATTACCGATATTGTATGCTCACCTGGTTTTAAGTCAGGAAGCTTAATTTTGAAATTATCGGTGGTTTCAGGGAAAGGCCTTCCGGTATCATGTTCTTGTTGGCCTATGAATTTACCATCAATCCAAACTTGAATAAGGCCAGCGCCGCCGCCGCCCCAGAATAGGTCCAGATTTTGAGTAGCATTGTCAGTTACTTTAAACTTGCCGCGATACCATACATCCCCATGGTGGAAACCATAATCAGACATAGTCAATACTGGCTGTCCTCTATCAAATTGGGTTGCAATGCCCGCGCTAGAGCTTTTTAAGTCAGCTTTAAGCCATTTAGAATCATCAAAATCAGGCTTAGATTCAAGGCTATCAAAGCGGCGTTTCCAATTAAGTCCCATTAAATCTGGAAGTATAATTTTTTCAGCCCCTCTAATATCCGCTGTTTTAAAGCTTCCATCTTTTGATTTTGTGAAGGCAATAGTTTCATTATTGAATTTTACGCCTTTAATATTCTTATCAGTATAGAATTCGATATTTGTTTTATCTTTAATATCGCCAGTTATTTCAAGAATATCATTTTTAAGAATTGCATCTCTTACAAATGCTTTTGATTTTGTAAGTATTTTGTCTTTGTTTTTAACAATTGTATAATCTTGCCCAACTAGGTCCGTAGTAATGATTAATAATAATTCTGGTCTTCCGCCACCAGTTATTTTTACTTTATTAGTTTGCTTATGATCATAACTTAGAGTTAATATGCCATCTTTAAATTTATGCTTTGCATTACCTTCAAGAATTTCAATTTTTGGCATGCTATTATATTTAAGAGCAGTTTCGCCAGTTTCCCCCGCACGACCATAGAATAAAGCAATATCGCGGTTTGAATGGCTAAAGTGAGTTTGAATTTCACTTGTTGAATAAACAAGATATTGTCTTTCAAACTCATAAGCGGCCAATAGTGTTTTACCATCTTGGCCATTAATGGTCATATTACCTTCAGAAGGTAAAGTAAATCTTCCGTCTTTAGTCGTAATATTAAAATTAAAGTCTTCGCGATGTGTTTTGTCGCTTTGCGCGTGATTTACAAAATAAATATGAGTTTGCTTTTCATTATTCACATTATGATAAATTTGTATATTTTCATTTGAAGCTTTTATTGGGTCACCTTTGTCCATTTTCGACAATACAGGTGTAGCGGCTTGAATAAAGTCACCTAATTGCTTCATTACAAATGCTTTATCACGCATTATACGGGCTTCTGAAATTGGCGCACCATAATCATATGAAGTATAAACCATCGGGCCTGGTAACCAGCCCCATGAAGTTCCCCCAAACATCATATAAGCATTATGAATTGAAATTCTGTTTATAAGATTTTTACCATAAAATAATCTTGTATAACCTGCGCCTTGTCTTTTTGCGGTACATTCATAAGTACCATTTGATCCCCAATAATCAAACCAACCTGCACCAATTTCGGCTACGAATCCCGGTGTATTAGGAGATGCCAAGCTTCCAACCCTTGGAATATTAGTCCCATAAATTCCCCAGTCAGGCGCTCTATTAGGTACACCAGTTGTACCATCAACTAAACAAGTGCCACCAGGATAGCCATCAAATGCATAAATATCAGTTGGGCCAGGGTTAGCAAATGGGGCAGTAGAGTTTTTAGGTGTCCAATCAGGTCTTCTTGAAGCTGCATTATGGAATAAAGGGACAGTAATGCCGTCTTTTATCGCTTTTTCCCTAAGGTGGTTCATATATCTTATATTTTGAGGCTCAAGGCGACCAAGCTCATTCTCAAGTTGATAAAGGATTACATTACCTGTACCATTTGTAATTTGGTGACGCTTAATAATTGCGTTAATTTGCGTCATCCATTCATCTGAAGCTTCTTTATAATCTTTTGCGTCGGTTCTTGCTTCGGCTCTATTGCGGAACATCCATCCAGGATAGCCACCGCCTGACAATTCGGCATTAACATATGGCCCCATACGAGCAATTACATAGAGACCTTCTTCTTTTGCCATTTCTAATGCTTTTTCAACATTTCTTATGCCGGTAAAGTCATAATGCCCAGGTTTTGCAGAATGATATCCCCAATCGAAGTAAAAGCTTACAGTATTTAAGCCCGAACGTTTCATTTTTTGTAGAATATCACGCCATAAATCAGGGGAAGGTAGGCGGAAAGGGTGCATCTCACCCGCGAAAAACATTTCGCGCTTGCCATTAATCATCAAAGAATATTTATCAAAACTTATAGTCGCTGGCGGCGCCTTAGGCTTTGTAACGGCTTCAAACTGTTTGGTGGTTTCTTTTAAAACAGTGAAGTGACGAACTGTACCAGAAACACCACCTATTTCTTGTTTAGGTGTCCATGTTTTAAAATTATCAGTTGAGTCAGAATAATAATATTTTTTGTTTCTGTAATCATCAAAATAAATGCGCCAAGTTTTATCATCTAATTGAACAAGGCTTTGCCCTTCAATCCAATTACCCCAACCAGCCCAATCACCAGTTTTTTCAAAAACCCAATCGCCGTCAAGCTTGTCACTTGTAGCTAGTTCAACGTCTTTTGTGGTTTCATTTTTGGTGAATGCATAATATTTATTATTATTTTTAACGATAAAAGTATCTATAAAATTGTTTTGTAAACCTTTTAATGGCTCAGGATTTGAAAACTTAGTATAAGAATTATCAAGTAATTCTAATTTATATGCGCCAAATGGGCCTTTAGTGCCATTTTTTGATAATGAAACAATAATATAAGTTTTACCATTATCATCTTTAAACCATTCTGGCGCCCAAACATTTGTAAGATTATCAATAGGAAGGGTGACATCTTTTAAATGTGTCCAGTCTCTTAAGTTAGAAGACTTTGCAACACCAAATGTCTTTCCGTCCCAATTTGTTGTATAAACTATATAATAAAAGCCATCTTCGCCACGTATTAAAGACGGATCTCTTAGTAAATTTGCTGGTGGTGTATAATTTTCGGACGCAAGACTTGTATATGTTTTGCCATCATTAGATGTGAATATTGATAATGTGTTTTGCGAAGTTGCCATGAATGACGACATAATAAAAATATTGTCACTCTTGATTTCTTTTGAAACAGATGTGTAGCTAGTTTTTTCACTATCTGGAATAATTACTTGCCCTGGTAAATCTTGAGCATTTGCAAAGCCAGCGGTTAAGCATAAGCTTAGAGCAGTACTAAATAAAAATTGAAATTTTTTCGATTTTTTAAAATTTAGATAAGAATGCATTAATTTTCCCTAGTAAAAAATGATTTAAAATACAAAGTGATTTTTATTTTTTATATTTTGTAATAATATTGACATTTACCATAAGATATTTCAATAAAAAAAATCGTTATTGAGCAAAAATAGCTGCATAATGCTTGCAAATGGCTTAAATGCTCAGTTTCACTAATTATTTATCAAATTCAATCAGGTGCATATGCGGTATAATTTTAATTTATGTTTAGTGATAATGCTTGCGTCACTTGTTTCGTTTAGCGCTTGTAATACAAGCACTGATAATATTGTATCTAAAGAAAATGTTTTAAATAATATGGATGGAAACACATTTAATTTTGATTTCGAAACTAAGTTTGTACCTAAATATAGTGATGAATTAGGCTATGGCGATGATTCATTCTTAAACGGAAATGAGCAAGCATTTAGTGTAAAGCTGCCGGAAGGTGACTATAAAATTGAAATAAAAGTCAAAGCTTTAGAAGATACTAAAGCAACTATCTGGAGCGAAGAGAGAAGATTAATGCTTCCTGTTCTTAATCTTAAAAAGGGTAAAAATTATAATTATAGTATTTTGGCAAGCACAAGAAATACAAATGTCAAAATTAATAACAATAATAAATTTATTGATTCTGAAGTGAATTTACGTGGAGATGATAATAAAAGCCGAATTTGGGATGATAAATTAACAATTTCGCTTTCGGGTGAAAATGTAAAATTCCAAAACATTAAATTCACACCAATTAATCAAAGACGCATCTTACTTGCTGGAGATTCAACGGTCACAGATCAGCCATCTTCAGATTTTGCATCTTGGGGGCAAATGCTTCCGGCATTTTTTGGAACTGAAGTAATTATTAATCATGCAAGATCTGGCGAAGCTATGCGAAGCTTTATAGCTTCAAAAAGATGGGCGAAATTATTAGAGCAAACCAGAAAAGACGATATTGTGGTTATTCAGTTTGGGCATAATGACGAAAAAGCACAATGGCCAGATTCTTATGCCGATCCCGAAATTGTCTATCCAAATCTTTTAAAACAATTATCAGATGAAGTTAAAGGTAAAGGTGCGTTTCCTGTATTAGTTACGCCTGTGGCAAGGCGTAATTTCACCAATGGCAAAATTAATAATACGCATAAGGGTTATGATGAAGCGGTAAGAAGAATTGCTAAGCAAGAAAATATTCCACTTATTGATTTAACTTTGAAAACCACCGAAATGTATGAGGCTTTGGGGCCTCAAATTTCTCCGCAGGCTTTTGGAAATAAAGGCAAAGATGGAACTCACCATAATGCTTATGGCGCTTATAATATTGCATGTTATGTAGCTTCTTCATTGGTTGAATTTAAAGATTTTAATTTAAAGCCTACCATGAAACTAATATGTGATAGTAAAAAGCCTTTGCCGCCTTCAGAGTTTCCGATAAAAGGAAATATATGGCCTAATATGCGTCCGCCAGAAATTATAACGCAGGGCAATGAGCCTGTTCCAGTAAATAAAACTAAAACAAATTAAAAAGGGAAGTAAAATGAAAACAGAAAAATATGCCTTTAAAATGCAATTAAAAGCTGGCTTTGAAGCTGAGTATAAAAAAAGACATGATGAAATCTGGCCTGAGCTTGCGGATATGCTTCGTGAAGCAGGCGTAAGCGATTATTCAATTTTCCTTGATGAAGAAACTTTGATTTTATTTGGTGTTTTAAGGCGCACCGAAAACCATACTATGGATGCTTTGCCTGAAACCGCAATTGTCAAAAAATGGTGGGCATATATGGCGGATATTATGGATACTAATCCTGATAATTCGCCAATTGCAAAACCATTAAAAGATGTTTTTTATCTGGAATAATTATTTTTTAGCTGCGAAAGGCACGATTATTAAATTTATTCCTGCATCTTCAAGCATTTTAACTGTTTCAGAATCTATTCCTGTATCTGTAATAATAACGTCAATTTCACTTAATGAGCAAACTGAAAGTGAACCTTGAGAGTGGAATTTTGATGAATCGGCAAGAACAACAATTTGTTCGGCGCGCTCAAGTAATCTTCTTTCAGATTGCACTAAAAGACCATCTGTTTGCATTAAGCCATTCTTAGTAATGGCTTGGCAGCCAATAAAATAATGACTTGCAAAGAAATTATCGGTTACTTTATCTTCAAAAGTATTTAAAAGTATCTTTTGCTCTCTGAATAATTCCCCGCCCGGTAAAGTAATTTTTATTTTTGATTGGTTCAAAAGGCATTGCAAAATTGGAATTGAATTTGTTAAAACTTGCAACGGCTCATTGGGAATTAATGATGCCATTAAATAAGCAGTTGTACCGCCATCAATAATAATTGATTGTCCAGGTTTAATAAAGCTTATGGCTTTTGCCGCAATCGCATTTTTTTGCTCTGAATTTGTAATAAGGCTATCTACAAACTCTGATTGCCCTTGAAGAAAATTAGTATTGGTTTCGCTTGAGTTATAAAACCCATTTTCAAGCCTAGTTGCACCACCACGAACACGTCTTAATCTGCCAAGTTTTTGAAGCTCTGTTAGGTCGCGGCGAATTGTAGCGGGAGATCCACCAGTTTTTTCAATTAATGCTTCGACTGAAGTGACTTTATCGGATTTAATTTCATCCAAAATTATACGCCAGCGATCTTGTAAATGCATAAAAATTAATCCTAATCAGTCATCGAATTCTATTAATAGCTACATTTAATATTTCAATTTTACTAAATGCGCAATAGCCGTGATTGAAAATGCTTAAAACTCTTGATGTAAAAGTCAAGTTTAAGTTTAATTTTATGCTACTAGTTCTGAATAAATGGCTTCATACCATGAATTTTTATAATTTCTAATTTGCTCTCTAAAGATTGGTTCTATAAGCTTACATGGCAGTGAAGCAGGGGGGAAATCGCCATAAAAACCAATCATAGCGCCACCAAGTGCAACCGCGTCAATTCCTTCGATTACGTAAGTTGGTCCATCATATAATGAAGCAATCATTTGGCATAATAAATTATTAGAAGCTGCTTTTCCTTCTATGATAAGTGGATTTTTAGATCTTATATTATCAAGGCAAGTAATGCTCATTGCCGCCAAATAAAGTGTGCCAACCGCCGCCCTAAGCTGCAGATCTTCGCATTTTAAGTTTCGTATCTCTGATTTAGTGTGGGAAATTGGACCGCCCATGTCGACGAAACTAGGAATCGCCAAAGTTTTATCTCTTATAACTTCTAAAATATGGTCAATTTTAATTTGTATGTCAGGGTGACCATTTGTAATAAGGCTAAAAGCTCTACCGCCCATAAATCTTGAGCTTGGAACTGGTCTTGCAAAAATATCGTAATTTACAAGTGTGTCATTAATCGATTTTAATTGATCATACTGCCTTTCTTGTGCCATGGCGATGAACCATGTACCAGTTGAAAGAACCGACGCTCTAGAGCTTCCAATGTTATTTGGTGGCGATAATATAACCGCGCTTAAAGCCGCATTTGAATCGTGAAGCCCAGTACAAACATTTATTTCATTTTCAATATTATAAGTTTGTTTTAAAGACGGCTTTAAATAACCAATTTTTTCCCATGCTTTTTTGAATTTAGGAAATTTCAAATCCCATCCTTGCGCATATACCATACTTGAAAAATCATTTTCATTTGGCGACCATAAATCAGTATGGCAACCAAATGAAGTAACCTCAGATGCGTAGCGACCTGTAAGCAACCATGTGAAATATTGTGGTAAGTTTAATATAGCTTTAGTGCGTGAAAATAGGGTTTCATCGAGTGAAAATTGCCAAAAAATCTGTAATCCCAAATTTAAGCCTTTAGGTAAGCTTGGCGAATATGTTTCCTGATATTGCGGTCTTATTTTACGGTATTCATTTTTAATTTCAAACGGTATTTCGCTATCATAATCTTGAATTGGTAATAATAAATCATCTTTGAAGCCAATGAATGCACAAGTTGCGCCATGCGCGATTGGGATAATTCTATCAATATGATATTTTGTAGAAAATTTCGCAAGTTCTTTAAGGAACCAATCTAAGATACTATCAATATCAATAATATTATATAATTTAGCTTGATGAGTGGGTCTTAAAAAGGTTTTCTTTTCATGTACCATGCCCATTGTATCAATGACACTGATTTTTGTATGCGTTCTTCCCATATCAATAACAACACACATTGGTTCATGTGGGCTACCAATTTTGTTTCTATTTATCTTTGACTTAAAAGGCATTGCGCGTACTGTTGAAAATCCCTATATTATATATATATTGAAAAAAATAAAATTGCTATATATAATATGTAATACATAACATATAAAGCAAAATAATAAAAGTTACAAATCGTTAGGATAACTTAGTGAGCTTAGTCTATAATACCCATGATATACAAAGCTTTAATAATGAGGTTTCGCAAACTCATTCTCGTGATTTTGCCTATGTGAAAGCTAAGCTTGAAGCCAATAATTTGTATATTGACGAAATTTTCAAAAAGCTTGATGAATTTGATCTTGAAATTCCTTCATGGGGATTAAGTATTGGTGGTACAAGGTTTGCACGCTTTGCTGAAAAATATGAGCCTAAGAATATTCAAGAAAAGCTTGAAGATTATGCGGTTTTAAAATCTATAAGCGGATTTACTAAGAAAATTTCCTTGCATTTTCCTTGGGATTTTTGTGATGATTACACAAAATTAAAATCCTTTGCCGATGAAAATGATTTTGGATTTGGCGCGATTAATTCAAATAGTTTCCAAGACCAAAAAAATCAAAAATTATCTTATAAATATGGCTCTCTTACTAATGCAGATCCTGAGATTAGGACCCAAGCTATAAATCATAATATTGATTGTATAAAAATTGGTGAGATTTTGGGCGCAAATATGCTTAGCGTATGGATTGGCGACGGCAGTAATTTCCCTGGACAGATAGATTATAATCAAACTTTAAATCGCTATATTGAAAGTATGAAAGAAATTTATGCGGTACTTCCAAAAGGCTGGAACTTATTACTTGAGCATAAATTTTATGAACCTGCTTTTTACTCAACCGTTATAAATGATTGGGGTACAAGTTTAATGTGCGCCAATTTAATCGGTGAAAAAGCGCTTTGTTTGCTTGATTTAGGCCATCACGCGCCAAATACAAATATTGAACAAATTGCTTCGCGTTTAGGTTCGGCTAAAAAATTAGGTGGTGTTCATTTCAACGATTCAAAATATGGTGATGATGATTTAGATGCCGGAAGTATAAATCCTTATCAATTATTCTTGCTGTTTCATCAATTTAGAGAAATTGAAATTTTCTGGCCTGAATTTAATCCGACAATGTTAATTGATCAATCGCATAATATAACAGATCCTATGGAAAGTCTGATTGCTTCAATTGATGCCATTATTGCGTCATATATAAAATCATTACTTATCGATACAGATTTGCTTCATGAGCATCAAAATAAAAATGATGTGATTATGGCAAGGCGTATTCTGGAGAATGCATATGAAACTGATGTTAAGCCAATTATTGCCGAATATAGACTTTCTAAAAACAAGCCAATTGACCCAATAGCATTTTTAAGAAAAATTGATTATCGCGCAAAGCATTGTGCATCACGTTAATAATATGTCTTTAAGCCGAAGAAATATTTGTACTAGCTTTGTTTCATTTGCGGCCATATATCCGAATTTTTCAAATGCCTTTGCATTTAATAAGAAAACTGAATTGGGTTTAGGTAAAATAATCTATGAAAATAAGCTTGAAAGCCAAAAAGATATAGCGAATTTCAAACTTGAAGGCCAAGCCAAAATAAGCTTTATAAACAATAGACTACGTCTTGAAAATGCCTTGAGTTCTGAACTTGGTCAAAAATCAAACTTTGTATTTTGGTGCGATAAAATATTCCCAGATAATATAGAAATTTCTTGGGATTTTTACCCAATTAAAGAGCCAGGTTTATGTGTTGCTTTTTTTGCCGCAAATGGCATTGGGCAAGATCTATTTTCAAAAAACCTAAAACCAAGAAATGGTGAATATGAGCAATATGTAAATTCAGACATCTCAGCACTTCAAGTTTCATATTTTAGAAGGCGTTGGGAAGATGAAAGGGCGTTTCATCTTGTAAACTTGCGTTCTGCCCCAGGTTTTAGGCTTTTGTCACAAGGCGCGGATCCAATTCCAGATGTTGAAGATGCAAAGCCGCCCTATAAAATAAAAATCAGAAAATTTAAAAATCTTACGCAATTTTTTATAAATGATTTATTGATACTGGAGCATTTAGAAAAAAATACGAAAACCCCAAGTTCAGGCTATTTAGGGTTTAGGCAAATGGCGCCATTAATTGCAGAATATAGCAATTTAAAAGTCCAAGAATTAATAAAATTATAGGCAGTTTTTTAATTTACAAATATGCACCTTTGTGATTATTATTGATTATATTTGAAAATATAAAAATAAGACAAGGGTAAATAATGGGTGGAATTTCAAAATCTATAATTGCTATAGGTTTCGCATTAATGGCAAATAATGCTTTTGCGCAAATTGCAACTGATGCCCCTAAAATTGGGATGCTTCATCCGATTTTTCAAGATTATTCCGTTTTGCAGCGCGGTGAGGGAACAAGCCTTTATGGCAAAGTAAATCCTAATTCTGAGGTTAATATAAGCTTTCTTGATGTAAATTATAAAACAAAATCCGATAAGGATGGAAATTGGAAAATTATATTAAACACTCTTAAGCAAGGTGGGCCTTATAATTTAATAGTAACTTCAAATGGAATGAAAGATATTGAATATAAAAATATTCTTGTCGGCGATGTTTATTTTTGTTCAGGTCAATCAAATATGCAATTCACTGTTTCGCAAAGTCGAAATTTTGGTGATGAGCTTTCAAAAGCAAAAAATCCAAATATAAGATTATTGAATTTCGAAAGAAGAAGTAGCGCAGTTCCACAAGAAAGTTTTGCGTCAATTACAAATTGGAAAGAAGCAGATTCAAAAACTGTGGCTGATTTTTCAGCGGTTTGTTATTTTATGGGCCGTGATTTAAATAAAAAATATAATGTGCCTATTGGATTAATTAATTCAAGTTGGGGTGGCTCTATTATTCAAGATTGGCTTCCTGCAAGCGCATTAAAGAAAATTGGCGGATACGACCAAAGTCTAAAATTATTATCTGAATACGCGATAAATAAAGAACAAGCATTAATTAGTTTAAGTGCTGGAACAGATAAATGGGCGCAAGAAAACGATATAGGTCAGCAAGCAAAAATAAAATTTTCTGATTTTGAATATAATGATGAAGCTTGGAATAGTATTAATTTCCCTGGGGTATGGGAAGGCTCTGGTCAAAAAGACTTAGCAGGCCTTGATGGCGTTGTTTATTTTAGAAAAACTATTGAATTAAACTCTGAGCAAATTAAAAATGATGCAATCATAAAACTTGGGACAATTGATGAAAGAGATGATACTTGGTTTAATGGTGCGAAAATTGGAAGCACGGTCGATCATAGAGATGAGAGAGCTTATAAAGTACCAAAAGAATTACTTAAAGTGGGTAAGAATATCCTTACATTTAGGGTGATTGATGAAAACGGGGGCGGCGGCATGCGCTCTTCACCTGATATTATTAAAATGGAACTTGGCGATGGTTCGATTATACCTTTATCTGGAAGTTATAAATACAAAATTATTGGTGATTTTAATAAAAAATTTCCAAAAGCTCCATTTGTTCCTTGGGTAGGTTCTAAAGGGAATACAAGTATTTATAATGCGATGATAAAGCCAATAATGCCTTATAATATTTCAGGCATAATTTGGTATCAAGGGGAGCAAAATATTTTTGAGCCCGATAAATATTATCCGCTTTTGAAAAACCTTATTTTATCATGGCGTGAGGGCTTTAATAAGAATGTTCCTTTTGTAGTTGTTCAATTATCAAATTATGGTGGGCTGGTTTCAAAGCCTGTTAATAATGGCTTTTCTTCAATAAGAAATGTGCAAAGACAAATAGTGAATGATGTCGAAAATACAGGTCTTGTAGTAACTATTGATGTTGGAAATCCGCGCGATATTCATCCAACAGAAAAGCAAGAAGTAGCTTTAAGGGCAAAATCAGAAATAGAAAAACTTGTCTATAAAGAAGCAAATGCGCCAATTGCGCCTTTGCCCGATAAAGCAATTATGCTTGAAAAAAATATCAAAATTACATTTAAAAACTTGGTTGGAAATTTAAAAAGCCTTTCAAGTGATAATTTAATTGGATTTGAAATTTGTGATGCAAAATATGTTTGTAAATTTGCCAATGCAAAAATTGCTAATAATGAAATTATCATAGAAAACCAAAATAAAAACAAAGTGAAGTATATTCGCTATGCTTGGGGTGGTTCACCTATTGTCAATTTATACACTGAAAATTTTGTAGCAGTCACACCATTTGAATTAGAATTGGGAGTAAAATAATGAATCGCCGTAATCTTTTAATAGGTGTCGCAAGCTTAAGTGTTTTGGCTAAGTCTGCGAATGCACAAGCATTAAATGCTCAGAATAAATCTAAAACTAAAATTCCAAAAAAATGGATAGATAAAACTACTGGTCATGAAATTACAAGAATTTCGAGTATTGATAATTCAAAATCACTATATTTCCATGATAATGCTTTTACTAAAGATGGTCAGTATATGGTTATGGACACACCTGAGGGTATAGCCGTTTATGATTTTAAGAACCAAAAGGAAATTAAGCTTACAAGTTCTGGATTTACTACTATTATGGTTTCAAGGACAAAGAATATTGTTTATGCCCGAAAGTTTAAAGGTGAAATCACCACAAAAGATAATAATAATATTTTCAAAGGCCTTGAATATTTTGCAATCGAAATTCCTTCTGGAAAATTGCGTTCTTTAGGTGTAGTTGAAAATGGCTTTATAACAACAATTAATGCCGATGATACTTTAATGGCAGGTGCATTTGCTTCAAGATTTTATGCGCTTCAACCTGGACCTAAAATAGCAAATACTGATGGTGGCTATAATGCAATTGGCCCTGATGGTAAGCCCATGAGTTTTGCCGCCGCAAAAGAGCTTAGAATGGCGGATAGACTTAATCAAAATATTCCAATGGAAATTTTCACAATTAATATTGAAACTGGGGAGCGTAAGACCGTTTGCGCATCTAATGATTGGCTTAATCATATTCAATTTTCGCCAACGGATCCAAATGAAATTATGTATTGCCATGAAGGGCCTTGGCATAGTGTTGATAGGATTTGGAAAATAAAGACTGATGGCACTGGTCAAGAAAAAATCCATACCAGAACAATGAATATGGAAATTGCTGGTCATGAATTTTATTCATTTGACGGCAAATCGATTTATTATGATTTACAAACACCAAGAGGCGAAAAATTCTGGCTTGTTAAACATGATATTGCATCCAAGAAAAATATTTATTATCATTTAGAGCGAAATGAATGGTCGGTTCATTATCAAATTTCTCATGATGGAAAAATTATTGCAGGTGATGGCGGCGATGATCAAATGGTCGCAAAAGCACCTGATGGAAAATATATTTATATTTTTGAACCTGAACTTATTGAGGATTTAGGTGTAAGTGCACCAAATGCCGCCGATCTTATAAAACCAGGAAGGCTTAAATCAAAGAAAATAGTTGATATGGCAAAACATGATTATAGAGTAGAGCCAAATATCCACATTAGCCCTGATAATAAATATATTGTATTTAGGTCTAATATGCATGGCCCAATCCATACATATATGGTTAAGCTTTAATATAAATGAAAATGCCCTTCGTAAAGAAGGGCATTTTTTTATTTCTTATATTTCACAATATTTATAGGTTTGGATTTAAGCTTTTCCATGCCCTCGCCTATATAGAAGCTCGGATGCGGTGGTTGATTATATGCGCTATTCTGCCATGAAATTGCCACTCTATATTGTGGGTCTTCCATTAAGCTTGGCATGCTAATCTTTGTAGGAAAATTGGTTGCATAAATTCTTAGTGATTTATTGTCTGTTGTACGTAAAATAACTTCTTCACGCCAATCACCCAAAATATCGCCTGATAAAGCAGGGTTTGATTTTGTACCATTATTACTTGTTGTGCCATCAGCAACTAAAATAGGGTTTGTTTTGTTTTCATTCCAATCCCATTTTGATATTGTATTGCCATCAAGGATTTCACGTAATAAGTCGCCGTCCCACCAAACTGCAAAATTCATTTGTTTTGGGCGCACAGGCGCAATTTCTTCGCCTTTAATATTGAATAGAGCAGGGGAGTTTGAGGCCCATATTTCTGTCCCTTTGTGTCTAGGGTCAATATCAATAGCAACACCGCGCCCAGTGTCTTTTTCGGCGCGTTTTGTCCAAAGTAATTTGCCATCTTTAAGATTAATGAGAGCGGATCCAATATTGCCATTTGCCATATTTTCATGAACGCCGAATTTTTCTAAACCAGGGTTAGTTGGATCAAGGTCTGAAACATGCATAGCGTCACCATGCCCTAAGCCAGTAGTCCACATTGGTTTGCCATCATTATCAATAGCCATCGCGCCAAATATGATTTCTTGTTTTCCGTCATCATCAATATCAGCTACAGAGACTTGATGATTTCCTTGATGGCTATAATTATCAGCAATTCCATCAGCTTTGGAATCGAAAACCCATTTTTTGACTAATTTATTATTCACTAAATCATAAGCAGCAATCACGGTTTTATCGTAATAACCGCGAGAGAAAACCATGCTTGGTTTTGAACCATCAAGATAGGCAACAGTCGCATTATATCTTTCCATACGATTGCCATAACCATCGCCCCAGATTCTCTTCATTTCATCATTGGTTGGATTGTCATTATTCAAAGCTCTTTGTGGTTCATAACGCACAGTATCAATTGCTTTTCCCGTAAGTCCTTCAAATACAGTAAGATATTCTGGCCCTTTAAGGATTCTTCCCTTTAGTTGCGCCATTAATTTGCCGTCAGCTGCAACAACAGAGCCAGTTCTATCTTTTGCTTCTAACTCGCCACCCGTTTCAACATAATTGGCATTAATATCGCCAATTACTTTACCTGTGCCATCAATAGTTCCATCCGCAGTTTTAAACGCAATTTCAGAAACTCCATTGCCATCAAAATCAAAAACCAAGAATTGCGTATAATGTGCGCCTGCACGTATATTTTTACCTAAGTCTATTCTCCAAAGTTTTTTGCCTTCAAGCGTATAAGCATCGATGAATACATTTCCAGTGAAGCCAGCCTGCGAATTATCGCGGGCATTGGTTGGATCCCATTTTAAAATGACTTCATACTTGCCATCACCATCAAGATCGCCAACGCTTGCGTCATTGGCTGTGTAAGAATAAGTTTGGCCTTCGGGTGTAATTCCATCTTTTGGCACATCTAATGGTATCTCAAGATAGTTTTTAGACCAAGTCTTTACCGAACCCAAGGCTATATTTGATTTACTATTTCGAATTTCATATACGGAATCTATAGTGCCATCCTTATCAAGAAAGTTGGTAACACCACTTATTGGGCTTTTGGTTATTTTTTCACCATTACGAAAAATATTATACTTTATGTCTTTTGGCTCTAGATTTGATTTACGCCAAGAAATTAGATTGCCTTTTTCCGCAGGTACACTAATTAAGCCTAGATCTAAAAATTCAATATTACTATTTTGCGCTAATGCATTATTATTTGATAAGCTGAGTATTGCTAAGCCAGAATAAATGCTTGCCAATAATAATTTTTTATAAAATTTCATATTCTTCCCAATTCTGTTTTAGTTTATTTATTGCATTCATTCGTATATTTGTAAACATAATTGTGTAGATTTTTGATTGAATATGCTTGCATGTGAGTATTTAAGCCAAAATTTCTAAGAAAAATAGCTAAATCCATAGATGTGAAACGATTGCTCAATAAGTTATATGTAATACAAATAAAATATAGGGTAATTTAAAATAAATTGTTATTAAAATGCAACACTCGAAGAAATTTTTTTAAAAATGCAATATAATCAGTATCTTAAAAGAGGCATTTTTTATATTTTTCGATTTATAAAATAATCTAAAGCTAAAATTTTACAATTTATTTTTTGTTTATAGCCTTTTTACTCATAAAAATACTTGACTTGTCATAATCAATCATAGAAATTGTATGAGTTAAGATCGCGAGATATATATCTAATCAGCGATTAATTATTGATTCTGGGAGGAATAGAATGTCAATTTTAAAACAAGACTCGAAAAGTACCTTGTTAGCCAGTGCTGCTGCACTATCAATTATTATAGCTTCTGTTGGTGGAAGTGCTTTTGCGCAAACTGCAACAAAAGAAGAAGCGGAAAAAGCAAAAACTACTACTGCTACGGCTGCTGCATCTGAAACTATTGTTGTGAAAGGTATTCGTGCATCTAACCAATCGGCTATCGCGCGTCAGAAAAACTCAAATACAGCAATGGATTCAATTGTTGCTGAGGATGTTGGTTCGTTTCCAGATAGAAACGTAGCTGAAGCTATTTCAAGGGTTGCAGGTATTTCAATCGATAGAGGTGAAGCTGCTGATGGCGGAGAGCTTTCAGTTCGTGGTCAAGCAAATGATTTTACACGTATTGAGATTGACGGCATCGGTGCGGCAACTACATCTTTTAGCGGTGCGCCTAATAATAATGATGCTGCAAGAAACGTAGACTTACGCTATTTAAACTCAGATTTGATTAAGAGTATTGATGTTTACAAAGGTGCAACTGCTGAGCTTACT
The DNA here is from genome assembly GCA_964443435.1 of uncultured Caulobacteraceae bacterium. GTDB lineage: Bacteria > Pseudomonadota > Alphaproteobacteria > Caulobacterales > Aquidulcibacteraceae > Pseudaquidulcibacter. Next base: position 67,655 of record CAYUCW010000001.1, read on the forward strand.
CAAGGTGGTTCTTCTGGAACTGTTCTTATTCAAACAAGAACTGGTCTTGATTTTACTAAACCATATTTCTTCTTAAGGGTTGGTGGTCAAAAAGTTTCATTATTTGATGAATTTAATCCTGACGTAAGCTCTACTTACACAAGAAAATTCTTTAATAATAAAGTAGGTATGGTTTTAAATGGTTCTTATGTTAAATCATTTACAGGTAATGATAACGTAAGAAATAATAATGAAAACGCAAGTGGCGGTGGTAACTTCGGTGCTGGTTACGGACGTATGCTTGATATTGATAATAGCTTAGAAAAAACTATTACTCATTCTGCTGCTGGTCTAGGAAGTGCAGCAGATGTTGCGCTTGCATCAATTACAAGAACAAATAATAGTGTTTTTGCTTATACGCCTAGAGAAATTATTACTGCTTCTGGTGCTGCAACCACTAAAGAGCAATGTTTAGCATTATATCCTACCTTAACTACTACTGATTTAAACGCATTTACTGGAACAACAAATCGTAATAATGCGGCATCGTTGCAATCTTTTGCGCAAAGAACTTGTCTTGCGCAATGGTATGATTACACGCCTACACTTTTGAGATTATCGCAAAATGAATTTAGAGAAGATAGATTTAACGCAGATGTTAGATTTGATTATAAACCTTTCGATAGCTTAAATTTATATGTAAAATATGCAGTAGCTAATAATAATAGACAACATGAGTTCCAAAACTTAAATATTGATACAGCTGCTACTTTTAGTACTGCAACATATACTGGTACTCTAAATGCACTTCCTGGAAGTGTTGTTGTAGATAAAAACCACTTTGTAACAGGTTGGACGAACCCTGCTACTGCTGGTATTGGTCTTGATTCTGCTGACTATAGATGGTCTTCTGATACAACAACTATTACTTCTGGATTTAATTTCAAAAAAGGTCCTTGGAAAGCTGATTTTGTTTATGGTAATGTTGATTCAGGTGTTCAATTTAACTTCAACCGTATAGGTTACTTTGGTTCAATCGGCTCTTATAAAGTAGCAAGAAATGCGGAAGGCTTATATTTACCTGATTTCACAGGAGTTGTTGATTTAACTAACCCAAGTGATCTTGCTACTAAATTTAGTACTCCAAATGCAGCTGCTCCTAACACTAGGCAGTTTACTAATACATTCACTTATAGATATGATCCTATTGAGAATGAAAGCAATACTGAGACATTTAGACTTGATGTAAGCAGAAGAATTACTGAAATTCCATTCATAACACGTATTGCAACTGGTGCGAGTCAGATAAATTATTCTTATACAAACTATACAGGTGGCGGATTTAATGCTGACAATGGCGCAGGAGGTATAGTTGCTGTTCCTGCCGTTAACGTAAGATCTACAGTTGTAGGTTGTCAAAGCGTAGGTACAAGCTTGTGTACTTATGGGGTTGTTCCATCAGGACAAAATACTGCAACTACATTAACTCCTGCTGATTTAAAATATATTATTGAAAATTCTTTATATTTTAATGGAAATTTCTTAGGCGGTAGTGTTGCTAATGTACCTGAGGGTTGGTTAGGAATTGACGTTAATAAAGCACTTACATTCCTAGATGCATCTAAATTCAATAATGATTGTTTAAGAGTATGTACTGGAGCTGATGGAAAGGTTTATGAAAAACCAAAAACTAATGTTGATGAGACTGTAACTTCATTATATATTCATGGTGAGTTTTCTCAGAAATTACCTTTAGGCGTTGTACTTGATGGTAATATGGGTACTCGTTATGTTCAAACCGAGCGCCAAGCAACTGGTTCTCTTGGTTATACTATCATTGAAAAAACAGCATTATTTGATCCATTAAATCCAGGTGCTGCAGCTGGCATAACTTCTAGAACTTTTGTTAGAAACACTTCTTATGATGGTGATACTAAGAGTTGGACTCCTTCGTATAATTTAGCGTTGAAATTCCTTGATGGTAAGCTTATTACTAGATGGAATAATTCTAAAGTTATTACACAGCCAAGAGTTGGTCAGTTATTCCCATCTGGAAACTGTACTTTCGATGAAAGAATCATAGATTTACAAGATCAGTTTTTTGAAGGTGGTGAGCAAGGTGACGAACCAGCGGATCTAAGATGTACTGGTAACTTTGGTAACCCTGCTTTAAAACCATTTAATGCATTAAACCGTAACTATACTTTAGAATATTATCATAGCCGTGATACATATATTAAATTATCACGTTATGTTAATACAATTCGTGTTGCAGGTGTACGTACCGTTACTTTAAATAATGTTGACATTTTTGGTGATGGAAGAGAATGGACTTATAATACATATGAAAATGTATTAGGCGGTAAATATTCTGGTTGGGAATTAGCCGGTAAATTAGGTTTTGATTTCCTTCCTTGGAAGCTAAAATATTTTGGATTTGATGGTAACATAACCAAAGCAGATCCTGGTGCTGCGCTTCAGTTTAAAGAAACTTACACTGGTGATTTATTGCCTGCGCAAGGTGTTCCTGATTATTCATTGAATGCTTCGCTTTGGTATGATGATGGTAAATTAAATGCCCGCTTATCTTATCAAAGAATTACCGAGCGTTTCTCAACTATTACTGGACAGACTGGATCTGGTATTATGAATTACCCAATGGATTTCCATGGTCAATGGGCATTCTTTAGAGCAGGTACTACAAGCAGCCCTTATTACAGCCCAGGATTACAAACTTGGACTCCTGAGGTTGAATACTTGGACTTTAAAGCTAGTTATAAATTCAATCAGAATTATGAAGTATTTATAGAAGCAAGAAATGTAACTGAAACTACAGCTGGATTATTCCAAAAAGGTGCAAGTTTTGAAGATGGTGCACCTGTAAGAAATAATTATGCTTATGGTGGTTCAAGATTGAATATGGGTGTCAACCTTAGATTCTAGTATAAAAAAGATAAAGGCGGTCATTTTGACCGCCTTTTTTATGCTTGTATTGTTTTTCTTTTTTATGCTTGTATTGTTTTTGTTTCGCCTGCTTTAAAGACCAAATTTTGAATATTATTATTATATTTGACCTTAACTTTTGCATTTAATTTAGATTTTATAATTGCTTGTTTTATCTTGCCATTTTCCCATTCAAAGCTAACTTCAAAGCCACCACGTGCTAGCATTCCTTTAATTTTGCCATTCTTCCATTCATTCGGGAGTGCGGGAAGGAACTCAATAATACCTGAATGACTTTGCAAAAGCATTTCAAGAATGCCAGAAGCACCGCCAAAATTTCCGTCAATTTGGAATGGAGGATGCGCATCAAAAAGATTATTATATGAACGTTTAGGGCTTAAAAGTCTTTTAATAACTGATAATGTTTGATCACCATCTTTTAAACGCGCCCATAGATTAATTCGCCAACCAATAGCCCATCCAGTTGAATCATCGCCTCTAATTAAAAGCGTCTTTTTTGCAGCATTTGCAAGCGCAGGTGTCTTTTCTATAGTTATCTGTTCAGATGGATATAAACCATAAAGATGAGAAACATGTCTATGTTGTTGATCTGGTGCGTCATTATCCCAATCTTCCTGCCATTCTTGCAATTGGCCTGACTTTCCAATTTTATCAGGCGGGAGTTTTGACATCATATTTGCAAATTCTTTTGATAAAGATTTATCCTGATTAAGAAGTTTAGATGCAAGAATTGTTCTTGAAAATAAATCACGTAAGATTTGATTATCCATTGCAGGGCCGGCGCAAATCGAAGTTCCAAAACCATGATTATTTTCAGGTGAAATTGAAGGATTTGTAACCATAAAGCCAGACTTTGGATCTTTTTGTAAAGTATCTAGGAAGAATAAGCTTGCACCTTTCATTAATGGGTAAAGTCTCTTTAAATAATTATTATCTGGATTAAATTCGTAAATATCCCATAGATTCTGCACGAGCCATGCACCTCCCATAGCCCACATACCCCATTTTGCACCATCAGTAGGCATCGGAACACGCCATAAATCAGTATTATGATGAGCAACCCAGCCACGCGCATTATATACTTCTTTTGCAAATTTCGCACCGGTTGCCGAAAGTTCTTCAACCATTTCAAATAATGGATCTATGGTTTCAATAATATTTCCGACACCTGCAATCCAATAATTCATTTCGGTATTTATATTAATTGTCCATTTAGAACCCCAAGGCGGATTGGTTTTATCATTCCAAATCCCTTGCAGATTTGCAGGTTGCCCTCCTTTTCTTGAAGAAGTTAATAATAAATATCTTCCATATTGTACATATAAAGCACACAAATCTGGATCTGGCTTTGAATTAAATTCTGCAATTCGTGTATTAGTGGGTAGTTCAGCTTGAGGTGTTTTTCCTAAATTAATTTGCAATCTATTATATTTTGATTGATAATTTTTAATATGATCAGCTTTGATGCTTTCAAAACCTTTTGCAACAGCCTTTGAAATTATTTCTTTATTTATTGAAATTGGGTCTGCCGTTAGAGTTTTATAATCCACAAAATTAGTCGCAATTGAAGTATAAATAACTACAGATTCTGCGCCTGTTACTAAGATGCTATTCCCAGTAATTTTTGCTTTGCCACCGGTTTGTATGATTTTTACACTTAATTCAAATTCCAAAGCGCCTGTATATTTGTCATGATTTGGATTTTTTCCTCTTATAATTATTGTTTCATTGTCTGGAATTATTAAATTTGCAGTTTGAGGTGAAGAAACAATTAATTCTGCATTAATTCCTTTTGGATATTCTGAACTAAGTTTTGTAACAATTACATCATCAATTTCAGAGGCAAAAGTTTCTCTTTTATATTGTCTTGCAGCGTTAAAGCTTGTTGTTGCAATTGCACTAGATAAATCAAGCTCTCTTCTATAATCTTTTGAATTATCTATGCCCGGAGATAATATTAATAAATCCCCAATAGGTTGATAAGATGATTGACGTTTTAAATCTGCGAAGAAATCGCTATTAATTAAAGCTTCTGCCTCTGTATATTTACCATTAAAAACTAACTCCCTTATTTTTGGAAGTGAGTCTTTTGCCTTTGGGTTAACTGGAAAATAAGGACCGCCCGAAAAAAAGTTACATTCATTGAATTGAATTCTATCGGTTGATATGCCTCCAAATACCATTGCGCCTAATCTGCCATTGCCAATAGGCAAAGCTTCTACCCATTCTGATGCAGGCGTATTATAGTATAGTTTTTGATTGTTATTATATTTGATGTTTAAACTTGGTTCATTTACGGCTTTCCCGTAATTTATTTCCTGTGCATTTGCATGCGATCCATTTGCTCCAAATGAAGATAAAAGGGCGTAATTAACCGAATTTTTTAAAATGGAGCGTCGCGAAATCCATTTTTTTACCTTTAATGTATTTATATTCATTTGTATTAAATTCTCCCTTGATTGTTTTTGACAATATGTGATTAATGTTTAATATATCTGATAAATATTTGGAAAATGCATATTTCATATATAAAAATATTAATTACATATAAAAATATCTTAGAGGAAAATATGAAAACATCAAGACGTAGTTTTTTACTTGCAGCATCTTGTTCAGCAATAAGTCTGAATACAATTGGTATTAATTCTAGCTTATTCGCCGCAAGTTTAAATAATACTGATTTAAAATGGCTTGATGGTGAAAAGCCGAATAATTTTAATGGAACAAGCTTTGGTATTCCTTTTCCAAAAGGCAGTTTAAATTCAAAATCAAAGCTTAAAATTATTTCAAAATCAGGTGAGATTGCTTCGCAAACATGGCCAATTGCCTATTGGCCGGATAAATCGGTTAAATGGCTTGCGGTTGCAACTGAAGCAACTGAAAATCCTCAAGAAACCTATAGTCTTGTTGAAGGCGTTGCGGCACCGCCAAAAAATCCAATTTCACTAACTGAAACTTCGGAAGATATTCAGATAAAAAGCGGAAAAATTATTTGGACCGTTCCAAAATCTGGATCCGCTATTATTAAATCCGCGAAAATTGATTCCAATGAAGTGGTAAGTAATGTTGAACTTATCGCGCTTTCGCAATCAAACCCGTCAATTGATGAAAGTGATACATCGGAAGTTAAACGCTTTAAAAGCAAAATTGAAAATGTTGTAATTGAACAAAATGGACAAGTTCGTAGCGTAATTAAAATTACGGGAAAGCATGCTTCGGAACAAAAATCTTGGCTCCCTTTTTCTTTGCGCTTGTATTTCTATGCAGGGGCAAAAAATGTTCGTGTAATGCATAGTTTTATTTATGATGGCGATGAAACCAAAGACTTTATTCGTGGCCTAGGATTAACCCTAAATATACCTCTAAAAGATGAATTATATAATCGCCATATAAGAATTGCCGGCTCGGATAATGGAATATTCGCCGAAAGCGTAAGACCACTTACAGGCCTAAGAAGGGATCCTGGTAAAGCTTTCAAAGACGCGCAAATTAAAGGCAAAGCTGTCCCTGCTTTGACTAGTATGTCTCCTGCGGTAAGAAATACTCTTCAATATATTCCAACTTGGGGTGATTATAAATTATCACAATTATCATCGGACGGTTTCACAATAACTAAACGAACTGAAAAAGGTCATCCTTGGATTGATGCAAGTGCTTCAACTAAATCAAATGGTTTTGCTTATGTTGGAGGCTCTATGGGCGGTGCGGCAATCTCAATGACCGATTTCTGGCAAAGATGCCCATCGGCGCTTGATATAAGAAATGCCGCGACTGATAAGGCAAGTCTAACAGCTTGGATGTGGTCACCTGATGCTGAGCCTATGGATTTAAGGCCATATCGCCCAAGCATGGGTGTGGATACTACCCAAGAAGAAATTGAAACTTTAAACATAACCTATGAAGATTATGAAATAGGTTGGGGCAGGGCATATGGTATTGCACGCACTACGGAATTTAACATCTGGGCATTAGAAACTACTGCTGAAAATAGTGAATTTGCAAAAATGGCAAATAGCGCAAGCAAAGCGCCAAGGCTTATTGTTTCACCTGAAAGGATTAAGCTTGCAAATGTTTTTGGTGCCTGGAGTTTACCTGATAAATCAGGGCCAATAAAAGCAAAAATCGAAAACCGCTTAGATTATCAATTAGATTTTTATATAAATCAACAAAAGCAACATAAATGGTATGGCTTCTGGAATTATGGCGATGTGATGCATACTTATGACGAAGATAGGCATATGTGGCGCTATGATATTGGCGGCTATGCATGGGCCAATTCCGAATTATCACCAGACTTATGGCTATGGTATTCATATTTAAGAACAGGTCGTGCCGATGTCTTTAGATTTGCAGAGGCAATGACAAGGCAAACCGGTGAAGTTGATATTTACCATATTGGCCCTTGGAAAGGTTTTGGAACGCGCCATGGCGTGCAACCTTTTGCAGATTCTTCAAAGCAACCAAGAGTATCAAATGCGGCTTATAGAAGGATATATTATTATCTAACCGCAGATGAAAGAGTTGGCGATTTAATGCGGGATTTAAATGATTCAGATTATACGCTTAAGAATGTCAATATTTCACGTAAACTTGCCAATCAAGCGCCAAAAAATCCAGATCCTAATATTGTTGATTGTGGTTTTGGAACTTCTTGGGGTTCATTTATTGCTGCTTGGTTAACTGAATGGGAAAGAACTGGCGATATTAAATGGCGTGATAGAATTTTAAATGGAATGCAATCAATTGCCAAATTAAAAAATGGCTGGTTTGTTGGTGGTACTCAATATGACTTAAGAACTGGCAAGTTTTTAGGTACAGGAGATAGTGTCGCAATATCCCATTTGAATTGCGTGTTTGGCGTTTTCGAAATCCAAAGTGAGCTTTTTGACCTTTTAGATGCCAATAAAATCAAGGATTATAAAAAAGTTTGGCTAGATTATTGTAAATATTATAATGCCCCTGCGGCTGAAATTGATGCATTTTTGGGTGTGAAAACTAGAGGAAGAAATCTTATAGAAGCGCATTCAAGGCTTACGGCTTATGCCGCAAAAGAGCTTAAGGATGAAAAATTAGCAGAGAGAGCGGTTTTTGAATTTATAAAAGGCGATGGAAGATTTGCAACAAACCTTTCGCCAACAATTAAGAAAATTAATCAACCCGCAGTTTTAAATAATCTTGATGAAGATGCAAGTATTTCAACAAATGGCGCTTCGCAATGGGGGCTATCTGCTATTATAAATCTTGAATTATTAGGCGGAAAAATCGAAACTTATGGTGCGAAATATGTCAATTAAGTCTATAAAAATATTACCTTTTTTAGTTTTTGCGCTTTTTTCATGTTCAAGTATAGAAACAGAAAGTTTTGCGCCAAAGCCTTTGTATCGGGATCCTATTTATGATGGTGCGGCCGATGTATCTATAATTAAAAATAGAGATACAAATGAATGGGAAATGTTTTATACAAATCGCCGCGCAACTCTAAAACTTGAAGATAAAACCGATGTGTCATGGGTGCATGCTACGCCAATTGGTATTGCCACTTCTAAAAATGGAAATGTTTGGAAATATAAACAAGTCGCGAATTTCCCCAAAGAATGTACGGGTGAAACATTATGGGCACCAGAGCTTTATTATGAGAATGGCGTCTATCATATGTGGCTAACAATAGTTCCAGGAGTTTTTAAAAATTGGAAGGGTGAAAGATTTATAACGCATTTAACTAGTACTAATCTTCGTGATTGGAAGTGTAGTGATAAATTAGAGCTTGGCTCTAAAAAAGTGATTGATGCCGGAGTAATAAAGCTACCAAACAATAAATATCGCCTTTGGTTTAAGGATGAATTGGCAGGAAGCCGAATTTTTGCGGCCGATAGTGATGATCTTATTAATTGGAAGCGTGGCGATAAAGTTATCGATAGAAACGCGGAAGGTCCAAAAGTTTTTGAATTTAAAGGCAAATATTGGCTTATTGCCGATATTTGGCAAGGATTAATGGTGCTCCATTCTAATGATGCTTTAAATTGGACCAAGCAAGAAAAGCCTATTTTGCTAGAAGCGGGCTTAATGCCAACTGATAAATCAAAAGGTCAGCATCCCGACATAGTAGTGATTAATGATAGAGCTTTTATTTTTTATTTTGTACATCAAAATAACGAAGAAGAAGCCAAAAATGATAGCTATTTTCACCAGAGAACAGTTATTCAAGTAGCTGAAATTATCTATAAAGATGGCGAATTGACGATTGATAGAAATGCAAAAGTAAATTTATCTGAAGTCTTTAAATAAGATAAGGTTTTAATTTTTTAAAATTATACCATCTTGCCATTTCGTTTCCCCATTTGCGGCATGTTCTTGCTTCCAAATGGGGAGGCGGCTTTTAATATTTTCAATAATAAATCTTGAAACTATATAGGCTTCATCTCTATGTGGTGAGCCAACACAAATAATAAGACTTATTCCGCCAACTTCTAAATAGCCCTTATAGTGTTCAATAAATATTGAAAGCGGATATTTAGAAAGCTGTTTTGCGTCTGCTATAATCTCACCTAATATTTTTTGGGCTATTATTGGTGCGGCATCATAAAAAACCCCTTGCACATTTTGGCCTTCATGATGGTTTCTAACGCGGCCTATAAAAGTCAATGTTGCACCATTTTCAGGTAAGGCTACAAAGCTTTCCGCGGTTTCTATATTAATAGGATTCTCTGTAATTTCGTAGTGAAACATCTATCCCCCTGAAACTGGCGGAAAAATAAGTAAGCTTGTGTCTTTTTCGATTAATTCGTCTTGTGATAAAAGCTCATGCTCAGAGGCAATCGCGCAAGTTTCCAAAACCTTATCAAGATTTTCAAATTTAAAATTATCAAAAATGACTTTCTTAAGTTCATAAATTTGCATAGGATTATTTATAATTATTGAAAAATGACCATCTGGGAAATAATCGCGCAAAAGTCCAAAAACTTGAAAATTAATTTTTATTTCCATGCTTTTATCGCTTCTTTGATTGTCTCTGGTACACCTTCTGAATTAAGCCAAACACCTGATTTACCGCCTTTTTTTGCAAGAAGCTTTACATTCGTAATTTTAAGATTGGCTTCTATCATTTTTGTAGTGTCCCAAATATTTAATAAAGCGGCATTTACCCCGGATAAAGCTTCCATTTCTACGCCAGTTTTACCAAAACAAGTTGCCGTGCAATAAATTGTAAAGCTAAATTCCTCTTTATTTGGCTCGATCTCAATTCCTATATGATCTATCAAAAGAGGGTGACATAGAGGCATAATTTGAGGTGCAGCTTTTGCCCCTGAAATCCCTGCAATATTGGCAAGCGCAAGCACATCACCCTTTGGCATTTGATTATTTATTATAAGATTAAAGGCTTTTTCGCCAACAATAATTGTGCCGCACGCTATTGCAATTCTATTAGTATTTGGCTTATCGCCAATTGATATCATATTAAATTTTTTCATGCACTAATGATATTTTGCAAGCACTTACTTTACAAGCTTAGTTTATAAAGTTTATCATTTAAATTCGAAAGAATGACTTTTAAATGCATAATGAAATTCTAATACCGCTATGTTTATTCTTTATAGCCTTTTTATATTCAATTGTGGGACATGGCGGCGCATCGGGATATAGTGCAATTCTTGCGCTTTTTGGAATTGCTATTCCAAGTCTAAGGGTAAGTATTCTTATTCTCAATATTGCGGTATCATTAATCGGCTTCACAAGGTTTAGTCTGAATAAACAAGTTAATTTTAAAATTCTTTTACCTCTGTTAGTGTTTTCAGTTCCTTGTGCGTATTTAGGTGGAAAGCTTGAAATTGATAAATCAATACTTGAATTATCAATAGGTTTTATTCTTGTAATAAGTGCAATTATAACAATAGTTTATGAGTATTTGTTAAACTTAAAACAAGAAGAAAAACTCGCGCCGCCAAAATTATTACTTAAAGCTTCAACGGGTTCAATTCTTGGATTTTTATCTGGAATAACTGGCATAGGTGGGGGCGTTTTTTTATCGCCGTTAATGCTTCATCTAAATTGGGCAAGGCTAAAAGAGATTTCTGGAATTGCCGCTGGGTTTATTTTATTCAATTCAATAGCTGGATTACTTGGGCAATTAAATAATCAAATTAGCTTGCCTAATAATTTCTATATTTGGGTAATTGCCGTTATTTTTGGAGGCTTATTGGGTTCATGGCTTGGTGTGAAAAAATTTAGTAATAAAGCAATAAAGCTTTGTCTTGCAATTATTGTTTTGACAGCGGGCTTAAAACTAATTTTTTAAATTGCCTAAAAAGTGTGCAATTGCATTTTTATTTTCTAAAAGCATTATTATTCGCATAAGAAATTTGTTTTGTTTTCAAAACTTTATTATTAAAGACTAATGTTGAAGCGTTTGGGTAAGCAAAAATGATAATTTTGATAATAGACCCAGATAAAGAGCGCGCAAAGCTTGTCGAAGATGGTCTAAGAGCAGAGCAACAAAACAAAGATGCGATAATCCATTATTGGCCGCAATTTGAACTTATGCGCCTTAAAGATATAAACCCCGATATCGTAATTATCGCTTGCGAAAGCCCAGATAGGGACACACTGGACGCACTTCAAGTTGCCAATGAAGTTATCCCAAGACCCGTTGTTATGTTTACGGATAGAACGGATGCAAATTCAACCGCACACGCATTAGAAGCCGGTGTGGCGGCCTATGTGGTTGATGGTTATGTCCCAAATCGCATAAGCTCAATTCTTGAAGTGGCAACTCATAGATTTAAACAAAACCAAGCCCTTAAAGCAAATCTTGATAAAGCAATCGCCGATCTTGCGGCGCGTAAACTTATTGATAAAGCAAAAGGGATACTTATGAAATCGCGAAATATCTCCGAAGATGATGCTTATAAAATGCTTCGTAAGCATGCAATGGATAAAGCAAAACCAATGTCAGCAGTTGCACAAGATATATTAGCTATCGCCAACTTATTAAGCCCAGGTGATGATTAGATGAAAACAAAACTTAATTTAGGGTTTAATCCATTAAATGATAGCGCTCCTCTTATAATCGCTAAAGAATTAGGCTTTTTTGACCAAGAAGGTCTTGATGTCAATTTAATGCGTGAGATTTCTTGGTCAAATATTCGCGATAAATTATGCTATGGCTTATTGGATGCTGCGCATATCTTGGCGCCAATACCTTTGGCTAATGCTTTGGGAATTGGGCCAAGCCTTGGTGATTTAATTGCGCCTTTAACGCTTAATGCAGGCGGCAATTCTTTTGTTATTTCAAATAAAATTTTTGAAAGCATGCAATTTGATGAAACTATAGGGTCTAAATTTTTAAGAACTTCCGAAGCGTTTAAAAATATTATTAATGAAAGAAAGTCACAAAACTTACCACGCATTATTATCGCGGTTCCTTTTGCGCATTCTTCGCATATGATTGTAATGAAAAACTGGATTAATGCATCTGCTTGTGATGCTGATAAAGAAATTCAAATTATTGTATTGCCGCCTTCAAAAATGGGTCAAATGCTTGAAGAAGGGGTGATTGACGGTTTCTGCTCTGGTGCACCATGGCCAGAAACTTTGGTGTTAAATAATATAGGTAAAATTCTTTTTTCAGACTCAGATTTTTGGGAATTAAAACCTGAAAAACTTCTTTGTGTCAGAGAAATTTACGCCAATGAAAATCCGCTTGCTATGCGTGTTTTAACCCGTGCGATTATGCGCGCTGGGGTGTGGTGCACAAAAAAAGAAAACCTCGAGAAAATGGTCGAAATTTTGGCTTTGCCGCATTATTTAAACGCACCTAAAGCAGCCATAAAAGCATCTTTTGAAGGTGCGGCGGGCTTTGTATTTGATCCACAAATCATTGGCATGCCATTCTATAGTCATGCAGAATGGTATTTTAAGGAACTTCATAAGCTTGAACTTACGCAAATTACGGATAATTATCTTGAATATGCAAAAAAGATTTATAAACCTGAATTATGGAAAGAAATTGCCCAGACCTTGGATTTGTCGGTTCCAAAAGAATTTAGTAAGCCTGAGGGCATTCATAATCAAAATTGGCTATTAGAAGCTGAGCCTAATAATATTCTAATGCCGCCCGACAGATTTTTTGATAATAAATAGTATGAGTTACGATAATTTAGGCCGCAAAATTGACTATGTAAGACTATCTTTAACCGATAGATGCGATTTGCGTTGTCATTATTGTATGGTGCCTAATCAAACCTTTTTACCAAAAAAAGAAGTTTTAAGTTTTGAAGAAATAATAAAACTGGTTGGCTTCTTAACCAAAAATGGCGTAAAATACTTAAGAATTACAGGTGGTGAACCATTAGTAAGAAAAGACTTTGCTACACTTATTGGTCAATTAGGTGAGTTTGTAAAAAACGGAAGCCTTCAAGAACTTACGCTTACTACTAATGGGACGCAATTAAGACATTATGCCCCAATTCTTGCGGCTTCTGGCATCAAGCGAATTAATGTTTCACTCGATAGTATAAATCCAGAAAAATATAAAAAAATAACGCGTGGCGGTAATCTTGCCGAAGTACTTTTAGGTATTGAAACCGCAATAAAAAATAATATTCGCGTTAAAATTAATTGCGTTGCTTTAAAACAAGATAATTTTGAAGAAATCCCAAAGATTATTGAATATGCTCACCTGATAGGTGCGGATATTTCACTTATTGAAACAATGCCACTTGATGAAAATATTTCACGTGCCGAACAATTTATTTCGCTATTGGAAATAAGAAAATCGCTTGAAAACAAATGGCAATTAATAAAAGATGACTATAAAACCAAAGGACCATCGCAATATTATCGAATTATTGATACTGGCGGAAGAATTGGTTTTATCACGCCACTTTCACATAATTTTTGTGAAACTTGTAATCGCGTAAGAATAACATGTACTGGTAAGCTTTATACTTGTCTGGGAAGTGATAATTTTTCAGATTTAAGGCCTGCATTACTTAATAATAATTTTGAAGAATTGCATAAAATCTATATAGATGCACTTGCGTTTAAACCAAAGGCGCATGATTTTATAATTGGCGAAGGAAGTAATTTGGGTTACATGCCTAAACGCCCAATGTCTTTAACAGGTGGATAATGGAATTACCTCCAAAAGGTGGAAGGCTTGACGAAAGCCGAGTTTTTAAACCAGTAAATATCGCGGTTTTAACGGTTTCCGATACACGAACTCTTGAAAATGACACTTCTGGTGATGTTTTGGTCAAAAGGATTATTGATACCGGCCATAATTTCATAGAACGCGATATTATTCGTGATGATAAAGATAAAATTCAAACTATTGTTAAAAACTGGGTCGCTTCAAAAAATATTGATGTGATTATCACTACTGGTGGTACTGGCATAACGGGAAGGGATATTACACCCGAAGCAATAAGCCCACTTTTGGATAAGCGAATTGAAGGTTTTTCAACCATTTTTCATATGGTAAGTTTTGAAACGGTTGGGCTGTCAACTTTGCAAAGTAGAGCGCTTGCAGGGATTATAAATGGGGTATTTATATTCTGTCTTCCTGGGTCAAATGGCGCATGCAAAGATGGTTGGGACAAGGTTATAAAATGGCAATTAGACAGCCGCCATATGCCGTGTAATATGGTTGAATTAATGCCAAGATTATTGGAAAAATAATGGCATTACTATCGATTAATGATGCGATAAACGAAGTCATAAAGCTTTCACCGCTTTCGTCACTAGAGATTATAAATCTTGAAAATGCTAATAATAGAATATTAGCTGAAGATATTATTGCTCAAAGACCGCAGCCACCATTTAATTCATCGGCTATGGATGGGTATGGCGTTATACTTTCACCTGAAGAATTAGAAAGTTTTGATGGTGTTTTTGAAATTATTGGCATGTCATCCGCTGGTAAATCTTTTGAAGGCGAAATTAAATCGGGACAAGCCATAAGAATCTTTACGGGCGCTGCGGTTCCAGAACAAGTTAAAACGATAATCATTCAAGAAGATGTTATAAAAACTGAAAATTCTATAGGCTATAAATCTAATGGTCTAAATATTAAATCTAATATTAGAAAATTAGGCGGTGATTTTAATCAAGGCGAAATTTTAATTGGAAAAAATACAAGACTTGATGCCTATTATCTTTCATTAATTGCGGCGGCAGGAATAGATAATATTAAGGTTTATAAACGCCCGCAAATTTCGCTTCTTTGTAATGGCGATGAATTGGCAATAATTGGGCAAACCCCCAATAAAGATCAAATATTTGAATCTGCGTCTTTTGCAATAAAGGCCTTATGCGAAGAATGGGGTGCCGAAGTAAATTTCCTTGGCATAGCAAGTGATGATAAAAACGAAATAAAATCTATTATTTCAGATACTTCGGCGGATTTGTTGCTAATTATTGGCGGCGCATCGGTTGGTGATTTTGATTTAGTACAGCCATGTTTAAATGAATTAGGCTTTGAATCTTGCTTTTCAAAAGTAAATATAAAACCTGGAAAGCCAACATGGGCGGGTAAACTTAAAGATATGGCGGTTCTTGGACTTCCTGGGAATCCTGCTTCGGCACTTGTTTGCGCCGAAATTTTCCTCAAGCCATTTATTTTAAATTGCCTTTCTATAGACTTTAAGCCCAATATTCAAAAAGCATTTTTAGCGCATGATTTAAAAGCTAATGGAAGCCGCGTCAGCTATTCACGAGCGATTGTACAAAATATAGATGGCAAAATGACAATAAAGGCGTTTAATAATCAAGATAGTAGCTTAATAAAGATATTTTCAATGGCAAATGCGCTACTCATAGAGCCTGCAAATCAAGTGGCATTAAAACAAGGTGAAATGGTAGAATATATCCAATTAAAGCGCGGTATTAATATTTAAAAATTTGGCTTCGTCTTTAATATTTATAGCAGTAGCATTTAGTCTTTGCCATAATTTATAAACTGCAACCCCATTTTGATTGGCTTTGACCTCATTCTCAATTTCTTCGATATATTCTACAGGGATTTTTGCGCAAAGCGGATAATCTCTAACCCCTTTATAATAAGCAATTTCATTTTTTGAAGATTTTAAAAGCTCTTTACAATAATCTTCTGGGATTAATGGCATATCGCAAGGCGCAATTATATAATTAAATTCTGAATAATTCGCCTTTGCATATTTTAGGCCAGAAAGTATTCCAACAATTGGTCCACGGTTTTCATATTCGTCAAAAACAATTTTATAGTTTTGATTGATTTCTTTGATTATTGGGTTCTGTGGTTTATCAAAGCTAAGAATTATTTCATCGGCTTGTTTTGAGAAATTATTAATCGCGTGATTTAGCAAGCTATCAGTTTTATAATTATATAATGGCTTATTGCCGCCAATTCTTTTGCCTTGACCGCCACACAAAATATTAAAAATTATAGGCTTTGTAATTGCAAGACCTCTTGTAAATCTGTATTGATTTTAGTTTCTAGAACTTTGCCCATAATAATAAGTATTGGTCCATTATTGTCAAATTTTTTGATTAGACTTTCTATTTCAAAGATTTTTCCATAAACAATTTTCGCGTTTTGCCTTCCTGCATTTTCAATTATCGCAATCGGAATATTTAAATTTATTTTGGCATTTTTACAGGTTTGTAGAATTTGACTGGTTTTTTGTCCGCCCATATAAAAAGCAATAGTCTTGTTTTCATTTAGTATATTGCTTGAAATTTCACACTTATTAAGAAAGTTTGATGCCGTGATAAGCTCTATTGAGCGCGCGGTTTTTCTTGAAGTAAGGCTAAAATCAAATTGCGCCGCCGCAATTTGTACTGCCGAAAGCCCTGCTAGGGTTTTATGGCTAATATTGTGATTATCAAGTGCCAAACGCTCTTCAGTTATTCTTCCAAAGATTGAGGGGTCACCGCCTTTAAGTCTTAAAACTTTAAGGCCTCTTTTCGCAAGCTTAATCAATAATTCATTGGTCTTTTCTTGGGGGACACTATGATTTCCTGCACGCTTTCCAACGCAAATCTTAAGACATTTTTGCGGAAAAATTTCTATTATTTCATTATCAATAAGTGCATCATAAAGAATTGCATTAGATTCTTTTATTGCACCCAAAACGCCAATCGTCAGATTGTCTAAGCCGCCTGCACCTGCGCCTGCGAAGATAACTGTGCCTTTATTTTGCATATTCTGGCGCCTTTATTGGAATTATTATAGTTTTAAGAATACGGCCGATTTCAGATTTACAAGATCCGCATGAAGTTCCGGCTGTGCATACATTTCCAATTTTATCGATTGTATTTGCGCCATTTTGAGCGGCTTCAATTATTGTATTTTCATATACGCTATTACACGCACAAATTAATGCGCCAAGGTCTTTAATACCGGCCATTTTGCCAAGAAGTATTGAAGCACGTTCAATGTCATTAATTTCGGCTTTTGCAAAACATTCTATAAGCCAATCTTTAGAAGGCAATCTGTGATTAATTGGTGCAAGAAAACAAACCCCGTCTAATTTATTATCAATAATTTTTGCGCGTCTAAAAATTTGATTTTTATTGTCATCTAAGCTTATTACATTTTCTTCGCCAAGAAAGCTTAGAATGTTAAGATGATTTTCTTTACCTGCAATCTCATAACATTCGGTGTTTTCAAGACTGGTTCTGCGCCAAATAACATCTTCATTAAATGTATCTGTTTGCCACAGCGCAATGTCTTTTTTTGTTAGAATAAAGCCATGCCATAATTCTTCATAGGGTCTTATTTTTGCTGGCGTATGCTTAAATTCTGGCTGTCCTGAAATTGGATCTGTGAAAGGGTTTATAAGTTGATTTGAACGACCAAAAGGGGCAAAACTTTTAGTGAAATGCATTGGAAGATGTATTTCATTAGTTCTAATATCTTCAGTGATTTGAATCTTTGCAATTGCACTTCCGTATTTTGTAGTTATTTCAGCAAGCCTATCATCAATGAGCTTATATTTTTCTGCAGTTTTTGGGTGAATAGAAATAAATGGTTCTTTAATATGCCCATTTAATTTAAACGAAGTCGAAGTTCGTGTCATTGTATGCCATTGATCTCTTATTCTTGAAGAATTAAGTGCCAAAGGATATTCTTTTGATGTTACATCCGCGGCTGTTTGAGGTTCAACCGCGTTTATAATTGCTTTGCCGTCTTTTGTTTGGAAAATTCCATTTTCAAATAAACGCTCTGCACCCTTATTTTTTTCAACTACAGGCCAGCGAATAGGTTTAAGATTGTCATATTCACTTTCTGAAAGGTTAGTTAAGCCATTTAAATTCAAAAAGCGTGTGCCATTATTTTCAAATTCTGTTAGCCTTGCATATTCATCGAATATTTCAGCGGGAGAATTCCAATCTAAAAGATGGGCACGCTCTTTATAAATTCTTTGTCCAATTTCTTTAATAAGCCACCAATCTGGCTTAGTATTTTCATTATTAATAAAGGCGGCTTGACGGGAAATTATGCGGTCTGAATTTGTAACTGTGCCATCTTTTTCACCCCAAGAAGCAGCAGGGAGAATTATATCGGCATAATCCAAAGTATCATTTTTATTTACAACATCTGAAACCAAAACGAGTTCACATTTTTCAAGTGCACGTGCGATTTGATTAGTGTCAGGCATTGAAACCATAGGGTTTGTCGCCATAATCCAAATTGCTTTTATTGTTCCTTCCTCAACTGCATTAAACATATCAACCGCTTTAAGACCGTTTTGTTTTGGCAAAACATCTGTTTTCCAAAACCTTGAAACAAGATCTATATTTTCTGGTGTGAAATCCATATGGCAAGCAAGTGTATTTGCAAGACCGCCAACTTCACGCCCACCCATTGCATTAGGTTGCCCTGTTATTGAAAACGGCGCACATCCTTTTTTACCAATTTTTCCAGTTAAAAGATGGGCATTAATAACCGCAAGCCCTTTATTTACGCCTTGTGCCGATTGATTAGAGCCCTGCGAAAATAGGCTTACTGCGCTTTTACTTGCCGCAAATTTTCGATAGAAACTTTCTAAGTCTTTTGCATCTATATCGCAATCTGTTGCGATTGCTTTTATTGACTGGTCATATTTTTTAAGTGATTTTTGTAAATCTTCTAATCCATTAGTATGATGTTCAATATATTTTTTATCTATAATACCATTTTTAATAAGATAGGCGCAAAGACCATTCCAAAGCCTTACATCGGTTTGCGGCTTTATCATTAAGTGCAAATCTGCATTTTTCGCGGTTTCAGTTTTTCTGGGATCAATTACAATGCGATATTGCTTTTTATTCTGTTCAATGCGGCGCATTAAAACAGGGTGCGTCCATGCCGCATTATGCCCTGAAAATACCAGTAATTCAGTTATTTCTAAATCTTCATAAATTGCAGGGACTAAATCCGCGCCAAACGCCTTTTTATGAGCAACTACGGCCGAGGCCATGCAAAGCCTAGAATTAGTGTCTATATTTGCAGTACCTATTACGCCTTTTGCAAGCTTATTGACTGCATAATAATCTTCGGTAAGTAATTGACCCGAAACATAAAATGCAACCGCATCAGGGCCATGTTTATCAATAATTTCGCGGAATTTCTTTGCCGCTATATCCATTGCCTTTTCAAGTTCAATATTTTTAAAAATACCATTTTCTTTTATTTTGGCATTTAATAATCTATCGCCAAGCCCCGTTACGCTTGCAAGTGCTGTTCCTTTTGAACATAATCTACCAAGATTTGCAGGGTGCAACTTATCAGGTGATACCGAAACTTCTTTTTCAGAATTTATTGATATTGCAACACCGCAACCCACGCCACAATATGGGCAAGTAGTTTTCTTGCTAGTGATTGACGTATTGGCTGACATTATTATAAACCAAGAAAAATACGATTATTTTCTATTTTTAATGGAATTGTATGAGTACAACCTTTGCCTGCATCAGCGCCCATTGCTTCACCTGTTTCAAGAGAAATAGACCAATTATGTAATGGGCAAGCCACAGCATTTCCATGAATTATACCTTCTGTCAGAGGGCCTTTTTTATGTGGGCATTCATCAATAATCGCAAAAACTTTGTCTTCACTAGTTTTAAAAATACCAATTGGAAATTTTGGGGTATTTATTCTTCTTGCCCCTTGGGTTGGAATATCGTTCACATCACCAACATCGGTCCAAATTAATTCAATAGCTGAACTCATTATACTGTCTCCATTTTATTGCCAAGTTCTGCCATTGGATTGAACATTTTAGTTTCTTGGGATTTAGGCGCATGCTCGGCCCATGGATCTTTTCGGTATATAGTTTGCGATAATTCAAACTTAGCCTGAAGTTCCTTGCGGACTTGTGGGTCGGAAAGACCATTTTTAATATACTCAAGCCCAACGCGTTCAAGCCATGGTGCGGTTCTTTCAAGATACCATGCATCTTCACGATAGAATTGAATAAATGCCGCGCAATATTCCATTACTTCTTCTTCGGTTGTAACCTTAGTTAGTAAGTCGGTTGCCCGTACGTGAATTCCGCCATTGCCAGCTATGTGAAGCTCATAGCCGCTATCAACACAAATAACACCAAAATCTTTTATTGTTGCCTCTGCGCAATTTCTTGGACAGCCAGAAACTGCGATTTTAAACTTATGCGGCATCCAAGAACCCCAAGTGTATTTTTCAATCTTAACACCAAGTCCCGTTGAATCTTGAGTGCCAAACCGACACCATTCTAAACCAACACAAGTTTTAACGGTTCTTAGGCCTTTGGCATAAGCGTGACCAGATACCATTCCTGCGGCATTTAAATCAGCCCAAACTTCCGGAAGCTGTTCTTT
Source organism: uncultured Caulobacteraceae bacterium (assembly GCA_964443435.1). Lineage (GTDB taxonomy): Bacteria > Pseudomonadota > Alphaproteobacteria > Caulobacterales > Aquidulcibacteraceae > Pseudaquidulcibacter. The sequence continues at coordinate 88,415 of CAYUCW010000001.1, forward strand.
TTTAACGCCAAAAATATCAAGCCTTTGCCCACCTGTTACTTTTACCATTGGAAGATTGAATTTATCGACAACATCGGCAATTGCACGAAGTTCTTTAGGACTTGTAAGGCCGCCCCACATTCTTGGGACAACTGAATAAGTGCCGTCTTTTTGAATATTTGCGTGATTACGTTCATTTACAAAGCGCGCAAATTTATCGTCTTTATATTCTGTTGGCCATGCGCATAATAAATAATAATTAAGGGCAGGGCGGCAAGAAGAACAACCATCAGGAGTTGACCATTTTAACGCTTGCATAACATCTGGTATGGTTTTTAATTCCATATCAAGAATTGCTTTACGAACATGCTCATGCCCATGATCTGTGCATTTGCATATTGGTTTAGGGCCAGTATTTTTAACAAAACTATCGCCTAATGTAACTTCTAATAGATTTTCAACAAGTCCTGTGCAAGATCCGCATGATGCCGATGCTTTTGTAGTCGCCCTCACTTTATCAAGTGTATCAGCACCAGAAAGGATAGCGGAAGTTACAGTGCCTTTGCAAACGCCATTGCAGCCGCACACTTCGGTGTCGTCAGGCCATGCTGCAATGGCGGCCTTCGGGTCCACGCCACCAAGTGCTTGTGTTACTGCTTGTCCAAAAACTAAGGTAGAACGAATATCGGCAATGCTTTCACCTTTTTTAATTAGGTCAAAATACCAACCTCCATCGGAGGCGTCGCCAAATAAAACTGCACCAATTAATTTATCATCTTTAACAACTAGTCTTTTATAAAGGCTTTTTGCAGGGTCACGATAAATAATATCTTCGGTGCCTTCGCCGCCTTGGAAATTGCCGGCAGAATATAAATCAACACCTGAAACTTTTAGACGAGTTGCAAGCTCAGTAGGTTTATATTCCGCTTCATCATTTAAACCGACTAAATAATCGGCAAGTGTGCGGCACATATCCCAAATCGGCGCAACCAAGCCCACGCAAACACCATTAAATTCTGCGCATTCACCAATTGCAAATACGCTAGGGTCTGATGTACGCATTTGCGAGTCAATAATAATACCGCGATTAACAGCAATTCCTGAAGACTTAGCAGGTTCAACATGCGGTTTAATGCCGACCGCCATAACCAAAAGCTTTCCAGGGATAATTCTTCCGTCTTTAAGCTTTAATCCTTCAACATGATTTGTTCCTAAAATCTGTTCAGATTGTGCATTAAGAACACTTTCAACGCCTCTATCTTTTAATGCAAGTTCAAGCAAGCGCCCAGCTGAACTATCTAATTGTCTTTCCATTAATGTATCCATTAAATGGATAACTGTTGGCTTCATACCAAGCTTTGACAGACCATATGCCGCTTCAAGACCTAATAAACCGCCACCAATAACTATGGCTTCGCCACCTGTTTTGGCTATACGCTTCATAACTTCAAGATCATATAAATCCCTAAATCCAACAACTTCTGGAAGGTGTGCGCCAGGCAATGGAAGCATAAATGGATCAGAGCCTGTCGCAAGAATTAAATAATCATAAGGGATTTCTTGTCCATTATGCATTTCTACTATCTTGCGAGTAGTTCTTATTTTCTGAACCCAATGACCAAAATATGTTGTAACCTTATGTTCTTCAAACCATTCATGGGTATGGGTGATAACATTTACGAATTCTTTTTCGCCCGATAGAATAGGTGATAATTGTATTCTATCATATGGTGATACTGGTTCACCGCCAATAATAGAAATATGATATTTGTTAGGGTCGCGTTTTATTATCTCTTCGATAATTCTTCCGCCAGCCATACCAGCACCAACAACTATAATTCGTTTCTTTTCCATGTCTGTCTTTCACTTGTTCAAAAAAATGAGCAAAAAAAAAGCCTCAGATTTATATGCAATTTTTGCATTTTTATCTGAGACTTCATTGTCTGAACGATTTGCCAACTTTGGCTATAATCAAGTATCTTATTTCGCAAGATAAACGTCAATTAAACAATTGAAGAAACTAGTGATTAAAAAATATGCCTAAGATTTAATCACTAATTTGTTTATATTTTGAGCTTAAAATTTATAAGCTAATTGAACCCAAGTTTTAGTTCTTGATGCAGGCATAGTGCTTAAAGCTCTGTCAAAATCTGCATATTTAACCATTGCAGATAATTTAGGCGTGATTGCAAATGTAAATACTGCGTCAAGCTCTTCACCTATTTCAAGGCCTAGATTGTCAGTTTCAAAATCATGATAAATAACGCTTAGCATTGGGTTTTTGAAATATTTAGCTGCTTTTGGTGCAGGTAAAGCTATTACCGCAGAAAGCGCTAAATCTTTAATCCCATTGGCAAGGGTTTTATTGCCACCAGTGCCAGCAAACACATCAGAGAAACCTTGGAATGCATGGTTTGTACCTAGTGGAGTTACAAAACCAACAACGCCATTTCCTTCTAATACTTCATAATTTGCTTTAAGAGTAAGTTTTTTATATTTTACGCTACCTTCAAGCATATATTCACCAAGGTCAAAGTTTGCAGGATTTAGACCAGTATCAGTTTGTTTTGCATATTGTACTACATAACCAAGTATATAATCGCCATGCTTTTTGCTGCCTGATACTCTTGCGCCATATGTATTAGTGCTTGATGCTTTTGCCGCGGCTGCAGTTACACCTTTTGAATCACTAAAGTCTAAGAGATATGCAAAGCCAGTCAATTTCAAAGCATCGCTATAGGCATAGCTTGCATTCACGATATATGAATCTGATTTCCAATCACGCTCATCTAAAACTATACGATTGATTTTATCTAAATAAGCCGCTGTTACAGATAGTTTGCCGATTTTAGTGTCAAATCTTAGAGCATCGAATGTTTGCTCATCTTGGCGCCAACCAACATTGCCAACGAAGCGCGCGTCATCAAGAATAATTCTTTGGCGGCCAATAGTAATAGTTGTCGTTTTGCTTGGAGTATAAACTAATTGTAAGCGGTTTAATTCAGCACCATCTGGATCTACAACATTTGGATAAGCGGTTTTTCCATTAATTGTAGAATTATAATTATCATTAAGAGCGGCTATTGCGTCCATCTCTGCTAAGAAAGACCAGTTTTTATATTTACCAGTTTGCACACCAAATCTTAGTCTTGAAGTTAGTGCTTCTGCTTCATTTGCTATGCCAACTTGATCTACGGTTTCAAGGCGTGTGTTAAGTTCTATAATCGGTTTTGTTGCTTTAAGCGCATCACCAATTGTTTGTGCTTGTGATAGGTTTGGCACGATAAGAGCTATTAGTGAAATAGTACCTAGAATTTTTGTTTTCATTTTAATCCCCAAAATAAAAAAACGCCCAAGTTATATTCATTGTGAAACACAAGAAACTTGGACGTCATTGTCATATATCCCCAACACTGGGGAATTTTACCAATAATATGGATTATTAGTTTTCTTACTAAGTTTAATAATAGTCAATTCTCTTTAATGATGCGATGCAAAAATAGTTCCGCATGTGCAAAAAAAAGACAGAACGATTAAAGATTAAGCGATATTATGGCTTTTACCTATCTGAATAGGTTTAAGTTTACCATATTGCCCATATGCTTATAGCCATCCAAAGAAGGATGTAAGTGATCACCACAATCATATAAAGGGTTAAGGCGTTTTGGATTTTGCGGATCTGCCATTATTTTATCAAAATCTATAATCGCGTCATAATTACCCGAAGTTCTTATCCATTTATTGATTTCTTGACGGGCAATTTCACCGGTTTTAGGATTATAATAAGCTGCGCCTTCGTATGGAAGAATTGTTGCGCCAATAACAATAATACCCTTTTCACGGGCACGAAGCGTCATTTGAGTATAAGCATCTTTCATTTCTTCAATAAAGCCATTTAAAGTTACTGTGTCATCATCTATATTTTTAGCTAAATTTCCAAGGTCATTTACGCCTTTAAGAATTACAAGATATTTAACGCCAGTTTGAGATAAAACATCGCGCTCAAATCTTGCGACGGCACTTGGGCCATTTCCATATTTTAAAACTCTGCCGCCACCAATTCCGTGATTTAAAACGGATAAATGGCTTTTATTTGGTAAAGCTTGAAGTCTTTCCGCAAATCTATCGGTCCAACGACCATTTTTGCCCGGCTTAACCCCATAACCATCAGTAATTGAATCACCAAGTGTAACTATAGAAGCATTGTTTTTTGGCGCAAAAACATCAAAACCTGCTATATAAAACCATCTATCAAGTGTTTTAGCGTCAGGAATGAATTGTTTGGTAGAATGATTATCAAGTGTAAAATGTGTAGTGTTTCGTGAACCTGGGTGTCCGGTTTGTGGTGATCCAATTTCAGGTAAATAAATGCTTATTGAAACAAAACTTAGTGGTGCAAGTTTTATATCAATAGGATCTGAAAAATATTCCGCACCAGCAGGAATTATAACTTTATTCTTATTATTAAAGCGAACCCTTACAAGCTTTTGAATATCAATTTCTGAAGTTAAAATGTCTTTTGGAATACTTAAAACTACGTCTTTGAATTCTAATGGCCCATTCCCGTGTGCATTACTAAGTTTAAGTCTAAATTTATCACCACCCGCGCTTATTCTGAATACTTGCCTTATTGTAACATTTTTAGAATGTGAATTAGGAATTAGGCCGTCGCCATTTGGAATCATTTGTGATGAAGCCCATGTGCCTACCCATTTCTTGCTTGTATTGGTTTGTGCTGTCTCTTTTGCATTTGCTTCATTTAAAAATGAACTTGCAATTACTAAGCTTGAGCTTGCGACAAAAGAACGCCTATTAAATAAATTCATTTCCATACCCTATAATATTATTATAGAATTTTTAGGGCAGTTTATAATAAAGTGTCAAGTTTAGAATTTGTTTTTTTAATTTCATAAAAAAATTTAAAGATATATTTAATTGAAAAAAATCTAAATCCATGTTCATTATGTATAAAGTTATAAAGAATAAGTTATTTTCAAAACGCAAGGGAATGAATTATGGGAATTTTTTCTAATATTATTGATGAAATAACATATTTACGAACTGCTTTAGCAACCGAAGCTATGGTTAAGCATTTTAAAGATGATTCAACTGTTCTTTTTGCTGATGAATTTGAAAATAATTGCGATAAATTTGGCGCAAATGTTGCTATTTATTATGAAAATAAAACAATAACTTATTCGCAACTTGATTTTATGGCTAATCGGTATGCCAATTGGGGAAAATCTATTGGTTTGGTCGCAGGGGATATAGTTTCATTATTTATGAATAATTGCCCTGATTATCTTGCATGTTGGATTGGAATGTCAAAAATTGGGGTTGTTACTGCGCTTATAAATAATTCAATTTTAGGTTCCCAACTTTCTTATTGTGTATCAATTGCCAAATCAAAACTAATCATTACCGAAGCTTCTCTAGCTCCTGTATGGGCGGAAGTATGCGATACCATCCCAAATATACCAGTTTACGTTAAAGGCGGCACATTTGAAGGTTTTATTGATTTAGACAGGCATTTGAACGCACAAACAAATCGCCGCCCAAGCAAACTTTCTCGGGGTGGACTTTTTGGTAAAGATCCATGCCTATATGTTTATACCTCGGGCACTACTGGTTATCCTAAAGCGGCAAGGCTTTCAAATAATAAAGCCATAGGTTACACAAGGGTTTTCATGAAGGCAACTGGGGTTAATGAGAAGGATAGGGTTTATATTACATTACCATTGTATCATGCAACAGGTGGTATATGTGCAGTGGGGATTGCATTAAATTCTGGTGCCGCCATTGTTCTTAAAAACAAGTTTTCTGCAAGCCATTTTTGGGATGATATAGTGCATTATAAATGTACAATTTTCGTTTATATCGGAGAATTATTTAGATATTTAGTAAGCCTTCCAGTAAATGCCAATGAAACTCAGCATAGTATTAAGTCATGCTTTGGAAATGGTTTGCGTCCGGAAGTTTGGGAAAAAGCTGAGAAAAGATTTGGTATTCCAAGAATTGCAGAGTTTTATGGATCTACCGAAGGTATGGTATTTTTATTAAACTTCCTTGGCAAGAAATATGCAATTGGTAGAATACCTAAATATCTCAGGTGGAAATATAAATATGCCTTAGTTAAATTTGATATCGATACAGAAATGCCAGTTCGTGATGAAAATGGTTTCTGTATAAAATGTACTGAAAATGAAATTGGAGAAATGATAGGAAAAGTAAATCCATCAGATCCGCGCGCATTTTTTGAAGGTTATGCTAATGATAAAGCCTCAAGTGACAAAAAAATTATAAGAAATGTTTTTGAAGAAGGTGATGTATATTACAGATCTGGTGATTTAATGCATTTTGATAATGAAGGTTATTATTATTTTGATGATAGGCTGGGCGATACTTATCGTTGGAAATCTGAAAATATTTCAACTACCAATGTTTCAGAGGCTTTAAGTGGTTTTAAAGGAATAGCCGAAGTTAATTCTTACGGTGTAAGTATTCCAAATACTGAAGGTAGAGCAGGGATGGCGGTAATAGTTGCCTCTAAATCTATTGATTATGATAAATTATTAATTCATTTGCGCCGCGAATTGCCACCTGCTGCTATTCCAATTTTCCTTCGTAGGAAAGAAAGCTTAGAAACTACTGCTACTTTTAAATATAAGAAAGTAGATTTAGTTAAAGAAGGATATAATCCTGAATTAGTAAGTGATGATATATATTGGCTTAATCCGTCAACATCACAATATCAAAAATTAAGTGCTGAAGATTATAATAAAATACTTAATTCAGAAATAAGATTTTAATTTTAGGAACAATATTTTAATAATTTATTTGCTATATCTAATATACAAATATATTAAGGTAATATTGGTAAGCAAAAGTGATTCAAGAAATTTTAAATACTAATGATTTTGAATTAATTGACAAAGAAATTTTGTCAAAAGCTAATATTATGCCTAAAACTGGATTTGCTACCGATTACTTAAACGTATTTAATGAAGCAACCATGCTATTTGGATTATTGGGCGATATGCCTGATATGATTGATGAATTAAAAGAGTGGGAGTTTTTAAATTACGAACAACACTTCGAGCGTTCAAATTTCCATGCTAAAGATTTAGCGATTGCAGTTTATAAAATTATTCCAATCGAAAGAAAAGCAATATTTGATGATGTTGCAATTGAACTTGGAAATATAATTAGCGATTCTATCGAAACATCTCAAAAGCTTATTGATGATAATCAAGACATTTCACAATTTTGCATGGAAACTTGTGAAGTTCTGCAAGGTTATATTATGCAATTAGATGGCATGATACATGGTAGGGAAGCAGACGCGTCTGATGTTAATGATGCCCAATTTGATGTTGATGCGCTTTTTGATTAATTAAGCCGCTTCTTCTTGGTCGTATTGAGATACAACAGGAAGTAAAATATCAACTTTAGTCCCAATTCCAATTTTAGAAGTTATTTGCATATTGCCTCCATGCATTTCTGCGAAACTTCTGCAAAGGGCTAAGCCAAGGCCTGTGCCTTGATTGGTTCGTGCGTGCTCATTTTCTACTTGTTCAAATGCCCGCCCAAGTCTTGAAATGTTTTCTTCGGCTATACCAATTCCATTATCAATTACTGATATTAAAATATTTTCACCTTGTCTTGTGGTTCTTAATAAAATCCGACCACCAATTTCAGTAAATTTGATTGAATTACCAACAAGGTTTATCATTATTTGTTTAATAGCACGACTATCGCCAATTATTTCGTCTTCATCATCATAATCGGTTTCAATAAGTATTCTTTTTTGTTCTGCGCGCCCTCTTACAACTCGTAATGACTGGTCTATTGTTTCATTCAAGCTCATGCGTTGTGGGTAAATTTTAAACTTACCGGCTTCAATTTTTGCCATATCAAGAACATCATTTATCAAATCTAGTAAATGTTTCCCGCTCTCAAAAATATCTTGCGCATAACCAACATATTTAGGGTTTCCAAGTGGTCCATAAATTTGATCTGATAGAATTTGCGAAAAGCCATTAATCGCATTTAAGGGGGTTCTTAATTCATGGCTCATATTTGCAAGGAAAGTATTTTTAGAGGCCGAAGCTTCTTCCGCGCGAATTTTTTCCATCTCATAACGTTTTGCAAGTTCCGCAGATTCACGTTCTTGCGTTTGTAATTGGCTTACAACTGAGCGCAATTGCTGCTCTGAGCGGTGCGCATCTTCTTCGGTTTCTTTTTGGATGGTAATATCAATACCAATTGAAACAAGCCCACCATCAGGCGTAGCACGCTCAGAATATCTAAGGAAGCTTCCATTTGACAATTCTAACTCGTGGAAATCAACGTCAAATTTATCTTGCTTCTGATTTATAATTACACTTTTGACTTTCTTACTTACTTCTAAATAAGAAACACCTTTTTCAATTTCATTTTTATCAAGATTAAAATACGAAAGGAAAGGATCATTCCATAAAATAAGTCTTTGTTCTTTATTCCATATTGCAAAAGGACCGCGAATAGACTCAATAGCAAGCTTTAATCTTTTTTCAGTCGCAATAACCCTTTTTTGATTTAAAATTTGCTCAGTAACATCAATTGCAACGCCATTAACAATAAACTTATTTTTCGAAGATTCTGTATCTTGGACATTACCCCTAAAATGAAGATAAACAGACTTCTTTATCTTATTATTTGAACTTATGGGAATAAATTGAAGCTGTATATCCATAGATTTTTTTTCGCGAACATTATTTAATTCTGCGCGAAGTCTTAGTTGATCATTAGGACTTAAGAATTTTTGTATTTCATTGGTAAAGAGTTTTCCGCTAGTATTAATACCAATTAAATTAGCTATTTGTTTTGAAATGGTTACGGTATCTTCTTTAATATTCCATTCCCAAACACCGCATTTAGCGCCTTCTAACGTAAGCTGTAGTTTTTTTTCCGCCAGTTTCATTTTATCACGTGCAAATGCTAATTTATTTGATTGAATTTTTGACATAATATACATGCCAGAAAATCCAAGGATTGGCCCCATAAATAAAAGCATATAAAAAATTATATTTTTAAAACCAATTAATTGCATTTGTGATTTTGGCGCTGTTACAAAAACCCAAAGCCCTGAGCTTGAAATAGTACCAATATAGGAAATAAACACACCTTCAGCCGTTTTATAATTAGATGATTCAAGTTGCTTTGATTTAGGGATTTTTATCCCAAGCTCTTCTGTTATTGTTCTACTATTTGAATTACTTGATTTATCAATAATGAAACCAAAACCGTCTGTAATTACATATTCTTGATTATTTTTAATCGCATCTTTAAAATCAAGTTCTGTTTTAATAAGTGCAGTAACAATATTCCCATTATTGGCTTTAATTGACATAGCCAAAGAATAAGAATTATTGCCAACCGCAACGGCGCCAATCCAACCTTCCGGGGTTGCAAGCTGCATAGCGGCATATAAAGCACTTATGTCTTGTTTATTCTGAGTGCCAGCGTCAATTAATGCACCTTCGGCGCTAAAGACTGCCATAGTTTCAATACTTGGCGCGTTTAAAAGACTAGATGAAACTTCAATTGCGGGCTTATTATTATTTGCAATAATAAGATTTTTTGCGCTTATGATATTATTATCAAGTTTTTGCGAAAGAAATTGGGTTTTATCCCTTAAATCATCTAAGAATACCCTGTTTAAGTTCTTAAATTCTCCAAAAGCTTTAACGGCAATTGCGATAAAAAATAGCGTACACAAGACCATAGCAATGGTAAAATACCATCGTTCTTTGTTTCTGAAATTAGTAATATTAATTAACCCCATTTACGCCCTGACGTCTAAGAAGGAATCGTCAATTCATAAATAAAATCGTAATGTAATTCTATGCAATATGTCTAGTGGTGCTTAAAATTTAATTCTGTAATGAATTCCTATAGGCTAGCAATAATTGGTGTAATAATTTCATTTAATTGCTTAGATATTTTCTTATTGCTAAGTGATATTAAATTTTCTTTTGCAATCAAACGTCTATTCTCATCAATTTGAGTTAGTCGTTCAAAACACGTGGCAAGTCTTGCCGCCACTGAATTATTAATTGCATCAATATTTTCAATCGCATCAATTATAAATTTATATCCCTTACCATCTTTGGAATTAAAAAAGACAGGATTATTCAAAGCAAAACTTGAATAAATAGACCTTGCACGGTTTGGATTAGTAATATCGAAATCCTTATGCTTACTTAGAGCTTCAAGTTGTTTTACAATGTTTTCATTAATTGAATTTGCTTGAACAGCGAACCATTTATCCATAACAAGTGGATTATTTGAATATTCGGCTTCAAAATCTACAATAGCTTTTTGGAAATAAAACGCGCCAAATCGATTAAGCGCTGTGAAGGCCGCCATTTTATCACTTAAATTATTTGCCTTTTTAAAGCACTCGTAAATAAGCTTATTATTGTCTTCATCATCGCCATAAGAATAAATAAATAAAACCATATTCAAGAAAGAACGTTTGCCCGCGCTCACCGCATCGGTTTTAAATTCACTATTAAAATCATAATTATTAATTACACCTTCTAATAGCATTGTATTCGCGCGATAAATTTCAGTAAGTATTAAAGTTCTTGCTGCCAAAAGCTTTTCAGGAATTGTATTTTTAATTTCTTGAATCAAGTCATTAAGTGTCGGAATTCCTAGCAATAATGAAGCAAATGCATAATCATTTGGTGCATTTTTAATTGTATTTGCGAATATTGTTTTTAGGGTTTCTAATATCGCTCTTCCTTCTTCGCATTTAATATTTTCATAAAGCAAATGAAGGCATTTTTTTGAAATTTGTTGCAAAGACTCCCATTTTACAAATGCATTATCGTCAAAACTTGCAAGAATAGATAAATCTTCAATAGTTTGGTTATATTTTAATTTAACCGGTGCGCTAAAATCTCTTAAGAATGAAGCAATTGGTTTTTCATTTATCCCGTTTAAAATTATTTCTGAGGTCATAGACGCCAATATATAATTTAACTCGGTGTAAGTTGCGCCATTATATTCAAATGGAATTTTTGCGCCAACTTCAGAGAATAAAGCAAGCTTTATTGGAATTGGCACCCAATTTTTTTTGGTTTGTCCAATTGTGTCAGGCGTAGTTTGGCTAAAGCTTAATTTTAAACTATTACCTGAGTATTCAGAATTGATTTCCAAAACTGGAGTTCCGGCTTGCGAATACCATTTTTCTATACCATCTAAATTATTGTCTTTATCTTGTGTTCTTAAAGCAATAAGCCAATCTTCAATTGTTGCCGCGCTTCCGTCGTTGCTTTTGAAATATTCTTTTGCCCCCTCGAAATAGGCATTTTCACCAAGAATATTTCTTGCAATTCTTATGACTTCTGCACCTTTTTCATAAATTGTAGAAGTATAGAAATTATCAATTGCGGCATAAGAGCTAGGTCTTACAGGGTGAGCATTCGGGCCACTATCTTCGGCAAATTGACGCGCCCTTAAAGCAATAACATCTTGGATTCTTTGGACGCTTCTTGAACGCATATCGGCGGAGAATTCTTGATCCCTAAATACCGTTAGGCCTTCTTTAAGTGACAATTGGAACCAATCGCGGCAAGTAACCCTATTTCCTGACCAATTATGGAAATATTCATGGGCAACTACGCCTTCAATGCGACCATAATCAAAATCCGTGGCGCTTTGGCTATCCGCCAATAAAAGCGATGAATTGAAGATATTGAGACCTTTATTTTCCATTGCCCCAAAATTAAAATCTCTAACCGCAACAATATTGAAAATATCTAAATCATATGCAAGGCCATATTTTTCTTCATCCCATTTCATGGCACGTTTTAAGCTATCCATTGCGTAAAGTGCTTTTTGGGCTTCGCCTTCGTCAACATAAATATTTAATTCAACTTTGCGGTTTTCCATAGTTGTAAAGCTATCAGAAAGGACATCAAGCTTACCGGCAACCATTGCAAATAAATAAGAAGGTTTGCGCCAAGGGTCTTCCCAAACTGAAAAATGTTTTTCACCTAAATCACCAGTTTCAATACAGTTTCCATTTGCTAATAGTGTTGGATATTGTGCTTTGTTGGCAATTATTTTTACTTTATAAATGGACATCACATCTGGACGATCTGGCCAAAAAGTAATTCTTCTAAAACCCTCAGCTTCGCATTGTGTGCAAAAGCGACCACCAGACATATAAAGTCCTGCCAAAGCTTTGTTGTCTTGTGGATTTATAATTACATTTGTTTCTAGTTTAAATTCGCCAAGCTTTGGTGTGATTTTTAGTAAGCCATTTTCATAAGCATATTGGCTTGCATCTAAAGGCGCATTATCTAAAATTATATTTTGTAATTCAAGAAACTCACCATTTAATACTAATTCAGTATCAAGATTAAAGCCATTCTTAAGCTTATAATTTGCAATTGCTTTGACTTTTGTGGCATCTGGAATAAGATTAAATTCAAGTTCTATGTTCGAAATTTCAAATGGAAATGGTTTATAGTCATGTAAATGGATTTTTTCTTGGCTATTTTTCATAAAACTTTACTTTCGGTTGAACTTAATCTTTTTAAAAAAACACTTATTTATCTTAGAAGACTGAAAAAATACATATATTACTTTGTATAAAAAACAAACTTTTAACTATATTAAGCGAATATACAAAATTATAAATGGATTTTGTATGTCTGATTCAAGAAATGATTCTTGGCGTTTAAACGCTAATAGTTCCGCTAATGGCCCTAGGCAAGAGCCGCCTATGTTTAGGCAGCAAGCTCCAGAAGTGTCGGCAAGTGACCCTAAAGCTAGAAAAGAAGGTTTTGTCGAAAAAACTATTAGGCAAACTGAGAATCAAATTCTTTCGCAAAATCAGTCGTTTGCCAAAAGTGAAGCAGGGGAATCTAATACTCAAGATCGTCGTGCTGACAAAGCCTCACGTCACATTGGAAATGTCACCTCATGTTCTGGTTCAAGTGTAATCATTGCAACCGAAGCAAATAATATTACATCGCAAGATTCTGATTCTTGGGCAGTTGGTCAGGTAATTACTATTCGCTCTGCTCAGGCTAGAGTTGTCGCAATGGTAAGGGAAATGCGTACCGATAAATCGATTTGGGATGATAATGGTGTAAACTCGGTAAGTGTTTATGCGGATTTATTGGGAGAAGTTAATACTAATGAACTAGGCCGTCCAATATTTAAACGAGGTGTTTCGAAATATCCGAATGTTGGTGCACTTGCGCATAAAATCCGAATGGATGATTTAAAAAGTATTTTTGATTTAGGAACAAAAAAAGGTATTAATGTTGGCACTTTAAGCCAAAATCCAAGTATTTCTGCTAGCGTTGCTGTTGATGATATTCTTAAAAGACACGTTGCAATCGTTGGGACAACTGGCGTTGGTAAAACATGCTCCGTAAGTCTATTGATTGATCGCGCAATTGAAGCCGATGAAAATCTAAGGGTTATTCTTTTAGACCCTCATAATGAATTTTATAAATTATTCCCTGATAAAGCACATGTATTAGACCAAAATAATCTAGAATTGCCATTCTGGCTTTTGAATTATGATGAATTAGAAGATGTTATCTTCAGAGGCAGGCCGATTCATGATGAAAGTGATATTCTTCGCGAGTTTATTGCAATTGCCAAAATAATGAGAAATTGTGATGGCGATGTAATATCTTTCGGAAGTGCGATAAATGTTGATACGCCCGTACCTTATAGAATCGGCGATGTAATTAAACTTATTGATGAGCAATTAGGTAATCTTGAACCTAAATTTAGTAGGACATTACTTAGAAGTCTTAAAGTAAGAATAGAGCTTATTTTGCATAATCCACGCTTTGGTTTTATGTTTGGTAAAGTAGGTCGAGATGATAATTTTGCAAGTATTATAAGTAAAATATTCAGATTACCTTCTAATGGCAAGCCTTTATCTATTATAAATTTTGCAGGCCTTCCAAATGAAATTGTAAATAGTGTAGCTTCTGTAATTGCTAGGTTATCATTTGAAGTTGCGCGCGCCAGTGAGGGCAATTTAAAAATATTATTAGTATGTGAAGAAGCCCATAGATATGTTCCAAGTGACAAGGAACTTGGCTTTTTGCCAACACGTCGCGCGATTGCTAGAATCGCCAAAGAAGGTAGGAAATATGGTTGTGCAATTGCAGTTGTAACCCAAAGACCAGGGGAACTTGATCCAACTATATTGTCACAATGTTCTACAATTTTTGCTATGCGTTTAACCAATGATAAGGACCAAGATATTATACGTTCCGCGCTTTCTGATGCATCTGTGGGCGTAATTAAATTCTTACCATCATTAGATAATAGGGAAGCAATTGCATTTGGTGAAGGTGTTGCGGTCCCAATGCGTTTAAGATTCGCAGATTATAAATATTCAAACTTAGCAAGTTCTGATGAAAAGGAATCAGATTTTAATTCTGAAAGATTAAATGCAAATGCATTGGTAAAACTTGTCCGCGGTGAAGAAGTACATAATCTAATAAATCAAGCAAATGCACAACAAGCGGCTTCATTAAACTTAAGCCAAAATTCTCAAACAAGTCTAATTCCTGATAATATTCGAAAGACTTTTGGTATGGATAATCCTGTATCTAAAGAAGCTATGCAATTACAAAAACGCTCTAGCATATTAAAAGAAGGTTCGGATTTAGAAAAATCTGTACTGAATAATCCGATTCCACCAAGGGAAAGCGGTCCACGAATTTCACCAGATGAATTGCGTAAAAAACTTTGGTAATTTTTATGTAAATATATGTTTTTTTTCAAAAAAGTAACTTTTTGTTCACCGAAACAAATCACTCTTAATAAAAAATAGGAATGAAAAGTGCTAATTGAAAATTATAATAATATAAACTCTTTAGGTTCAATAAATAACGCAAATTATTTGCAACAATTGGCACAGCAAAAATGCTGGCGCATGTTGGCAGAAGCCAATCTTTCTCTTGAAATAAATTTATTTGATGTTGTAGAAATATGGGGTGAAGGGGCAGGTGCGCATACCGCATTATTGGCCCGTCAATATCCAGCTGTCGGATTCGAAGCTGCTATATTTAGCGACTGTAATGAAGTAAGCCGTTTATTATGGATTACTGATGATGTTGATTTAGATCTTATTAAAGAGCGTGTTGAATATGCCTCTGCAATAATTATTTCGCATACTGCCGCTAAAGTAAATGAATTATTCTCGGTTTTTGATGGATTCGCAAGAATTGCCGCCAAACGTAATTTTGACGAAAATTCATGCTTAAGCATTTATGGTAAAGGCTTAATGCGTGATATATTTAAGCCAAGAATAAGAGGATATAGGGCTGCTTAAATTTTATGAATATTGTTTGGTTGGAAAAATTTGCGAAGAAATATATTTTGCAAATCTGGCAAATAATTTCGTGGCTTAGAAATATTTTTAGTGAAATCACCAATCATCCAAGGGTTTTAACTTTTGGAAGCTTGGTGATTTTTTTTATTGCTCTATTTATAATGAGCAAAGAACTTAATAAATTCGCAATTGACGATTTACTAAATTCTTTTTCTGGATTGAAGCTCTCGGAATCGTTCTTTGCGGCAATTGCCGCATTCATTTCATTCATCGCCTTAAGTTATAATGATAGATATTGTCTAAGGATGATAGATAAATCATTACCTAGATATAGGACAATGCGTGCAAGCATTACTTCTTATGCGCTTGCTAAAACGCTTGGTTATTCATGGGCAATTGCATCAACTGCGCGTGCAAAACTCTATAGCAAATGGGGGCTTAGTAAGGGCGAAGTGGGGGCGCTTTCGTTTGCAACCGGCGTATCGGTGCAAATCGCGTCACTTTTAGTTGCTTCAATTGGTTTATTAATTGGTGCATTTGAAATCGCAAGCCATAATAATATTTCGGTATTTTTTTGGATTTTATTATCATTAATTATTGCTTTAATTCCAATTGGTTATTTCATTTATTTGAAGTCAGATATTAAAGGATTTAATTGGGGCGACACTTATCTTAAAAAGCTTGATTTGCGTTCATCGCTTGAACATATAGGAATTACGGCACTTGATAAAATTGGCGCGGCAATGTGTCTTTATATGTTATTGCCAAACCATGGTTCTTGGGGCTTTCCTGCCTTTGTAGCTATATTTATTCTTGCAGGCATTCTTGGGGCAATTTCAGGTGCGCCGGGTGGCTTTGGTGTATTTGAGGCGGCAATTTTAGCTATGGCACCCAATAATTCCAATATTCCAGATGCGGCGGTCGCGCTTGTAGTTTATAGGCTTATTTATAATATTATCCCTTT
The DNA here is from genome assembly GCA_964443435.1 of uncultured Caulobacteraceae bacterium. Taxonomy (GTDB): domain Bacteria; phylum Pseudomonadota; class Alphaproteobacteria; order Caulobacterales; family Aquidulcibacteraceae; genus Pseudaquidulcibacter. Next base: position 104,725 of record CAYUCW010000001.1, read on the forward strand.
GCTTATTGGGACAATTATTATTGGGCTTGATCATGCCGCGCCAGTTACACGGCCCGCTGCCAATGTAGTAAAGCGAATAGGAAGTAAGGCTTATGATTTTATTCCGCAATTTATTGCGGTTTTAAATTTCGTTGCAGGATTTGTAATTATTGCGGCAACCGCTACGCCGGCATTTACAGGAAGATTCATAAAGTTAGAAGCGGTTTTCCCTAATGAAATAATGGAAATTTCACATTTTTTATGTGCAATCTTTGGAATGTTAGTTTTGCTTAATTGTCAAAATATTTTTAAAGAAACCAAGCTTGGTTTAAAGTTTTCAATTTTTCTTTTAAGTATTAGTGCAAGTCTATTACTATTAAAAGGTATAGCTTGGGAAGTTGCAACAATTGTTGGAATTATATTAGTTCTTACAATCGCTTCAAGAGATGAATATGAGGATATTAAGCTTACAAAACTTAGTTCCAGATGGCTTGCGGCAATAATCGGCACAATGGCATTTATTATCTTTATATCTTACTTTGTATATAAATTACCGATTTCATATAGTATTTTAATGCAAACAGGCGCAGATGCAGATCTTTCAAGGTCACTTCGTGCTTTAATTGGCGCAAGTCTATGTTTATTGATTTGTATTTTTCTTACTTGGCTATTTGAAAAAAATAAAACCAAATCCGAAATATAATTATAAACTTTCTTGGAATCTTATAGGCTTACCAAGACCTTTATTAATGATTTCCGCATCTTGCATAACAATATTTCCTCTTACAATTGTATGGGTAGGCCAACCTTTTGCAATAAAGCCATTAAAAGGTGTCCATTGAGATTTAGAAGCAATAATATCATTAGTAATTGTCTTGGTCGCATTCATATCAACCAATGTAAAATCAGCATCATAGCCAATTGCCATACGACCTTTATTGGCAATACCAAAAATTCGGTTCGGTCCATGGCATAATAAATCAATAAGTCTTAAAAGGCTTAAGCGGCCTTCATTAACATAAGTAAGCATGACAGGAAGCAAGGTCTGAACCCCTGGTGTACCCGATGGCGACGCTGGATACGGCTTGGCTTTTTCTTCTAAAGTATGCGGGGCATGGTCTGAACCAATAACATCAACTAAACCGTTTGCAATCGCTTTCCATAAAGCATCCCTATGATACGCTTCACGAATTGGTGGATTTTGCTGTGCTAAAGTGCCAATTTTTTGATAAATATCAGGTGCGGCAAAACTAAGATGATTTGGTAATAATTCGATTGTCGCTATGTCTTTATGATCGGCTAAAAAGTCTAATTCTTCTTTTGTTGAAATGTGAAGAACGTGAATACGCTTTTTATGCTCACGCGCCAATCTTACTAGGCGTTTAGTGCAATTAAGTGCGGCTTCCATACTTCTTACTTCATGGTGCGAAGTTGGATCATTATGCCTAGCAAGCGGCTTATTGGCCTCTAATATATATTCATCTTCAGAATGGAAAGCTGCTCTACGGCGGATATTTTTTAAAATTCGTCCAACATTTTCATCATCTTTTACAAGAAGTGATCCAGTAGATGCGCCCATGAATACTTTTATACCTGCACAACCAATTTGGTTTTCAAGCTCTCCAAGATTATCAATATTGTCATTTGTCGCGCCTGCATAAAATGCAAAATCACATGACATACGATTTGTTGCTCGATCAATTTTATCTTCTAGGCAAGGGATAGTTGATGTAGTGGGATTTGTATTTGGCATTTCAAATACAGATGTTATTCCACCAA
>CAYUCW010000001.1:106582-111395 GCA_964443435.1 uncultured Caulobacteraceae bacterium
GTTGATGTAGTGGGATTTGTATTTGGCATTTCAAATACAGATGTTATTCCACCAAGAACGGCGGCATTTGCCCCCGTTTCCAAATCTTCTTTATGTTCCAGTCCCGGCTCTCGAAAGTGAACTTGGCTATCGATAATTCCAGGTAAAACATGAAGTCCTTCGGCATTTATTGTTTTATCTGCTGTAGCAGTCTTTAAATCGCCAATAAATACAATACGACCATTAATTATACCGACATCGCCAGTGTCAATTCCATTATGATTTACAAGCGTGCCATTTTTAATAATTAAGTCGTAATTAGTCACATTAACCGCCTAATGAAGGTAAGAAAGCTACTATTCCGAATAATGCGCCAATCTCTGCTACAAAGGCTAAAGCTTCGCGAACATGAAGATTGTCTAGATGCTGACGACATTTAGTTAAAGTAAAGAATAAAATTATCGAAATTGCCATTCCTAATAATGCACCAAATGCAGGCATAAAGAAATATTGACGTGACATAAGTACAAGCGCAATTGCGCCAATAATGCCGCCAACTATCATAGAAGTAGTTGCATCAATTTTAGAAGGCTGGCTTTCAGAATTATCAGAAGTAAATGCCATTAATTGTACTTGTGCAGCGCGGCCAAGAGCCGAAGATGCAATAAGACCCATTGCCGCATACCAAGGCAATGTAAGCTCTGCGACTAAAAAGATTTTAAGTAAAAGCGCAATGCCAACTGTTACAGCGCCGACCGCAATGCCCATACCTTCATCGCGGCCACTTGTATCCGCAGATGGGTGAGGGCGCAAAGATAATACTTTTGCAAGGCCAATTTCTTCGGTTCCACCTGAAATCAATAATTGTGTTGCAACAGCAAGGATTGCCGCAATATGAACTGGGCTACCATGCATTGAAATACCAATGGTATAAGCAATAGCACCAGCAAGGCCAACAACAAGGCTTACGATAGGCGCGGCACGATATGCTTTGCCAATTTTATTTAGATTTTGTTCTTCATTTACAGGCGATAAAGAACTCTTAGGAGGTGTAATAGGCAACCTCGTAAAAATCGACAAACAAATCCGTGCATCATCAATTAAAGATTTAAACATATTTTAACATCACTTTCATTTAAACTGATACAATTTACAAATAAATATTCAATCGCTTATTACAAATTCTGTGTAAATTTTAATAAAGTTTCATAAGTTGTAACTTAAATACAACATTAAATTTTACCAAGTTAATTTATATTAATCAAACGCTTCGCGGTAATACTAAGGAAGATTAATATTATATAAGTAATAACAATTGCCGCAGATGGAGTAATATTATTTAAATATGCAATAAGTATTCCTATAATTGCTCCAAGTATTCCAATCAAAGCAGCAATAAATATCTGCTGCTTAATATTATTAACCCAGTATTTTGAAGTAATTGCGGGTAAAAGTATTATTCCGAGTGCCAGTAAAGTACCCATTGCTTGGAATGCAACAATTGAAACAATCGCAAATAATACGTAAAAAATATGCTTTATATGATCTGAATTATAAGCTTGCTGGTAAAAATCTGGATCAAGAGTTTCTAATAATAATTTTTTATAGATTAAAGCCATGCTTATAACCGAAATTATAGCGGCAATAAGTGAAATAATAATTGTGAAATTATCTATCTTGAATAGGTTTCCGAATAGAATCTTTTCTAAAACTTCATGGTCATGCGAATAATCGGCAATTAAAATTCCAAGTGATAATGACGCCAAGTAAAAAATTGCAAAATTTGCATCTTCTTGTAGCTTTAAATATTTCTGCATTTTTGAAGCAATCGCAAATACAAGGCTTCCGACAATGGCGGCGCCAAGGCTTATACCCCAAGATGCCCCACCAGTGAATAATGCCCCAAGGCTTGCCCCTGGTAAAACCGCATGCCCTAAAGAATCACCCGAAAGACTCATGCGTCTAAGAATTAAAAATATTCCGATTGGCGCGGTCGCAATAACCAATAATGACGCACAAATAATTGCGCGTAAAACTACACTTTCTTCTAGGTAAAATGCGATATTCATTAGTGGTGGTGATGTCCAAGTTCACAAGACATGAAATGCTCTGGGTTTTTTTGTTCCCACCTTGCGCATACACCATCAAGCGTTAAATAATGATCGAAATTATCAGCGGCATTTTCATTATGGAGTGAAATAATAATTATCTTACCTTTAGCTTTCAAATTATTGAAAATATTGTTTAATTCTTCAATTGAGTTTTTATCCATAGCGGCAAATGGTTCATCAAAAATCATTATTTGCCTATCTAATAAAATTGCCCTTATGATATTTAATTTCATAAACTGACCATAAGAAATTTCACTAATAGTTTTATTTGCCAATTCATCGCAATTAACGGACTTTAAAAGCTCTTTTATATCTATTTTAGAGTTTTTGGGTTTTGCTAAATCTAAGAAATCATAAACTTTAATCGGAAAATTTAATTCAATATTTGGTCTTTGGGGAACAAAAACTACATTATTTTTTGATAATTCAATTTGTTCATCACTATAAAAACCGCCTTCTAAACAAGGAAGAAGCCCAGCAAAGCTTTTTATAAAACTGGTTTTGCCTGTGCCATTGCAACCAAGAACAGCAAGGCTTTCTCCGCTATTAATTTTGGCAGAAAAATTCGAAAATAGTATTTTTTCAATACCATTATTTTTATAGCCAATAGCTAAGTTATTGATGTTTATAGACTTGTGCAATTCCACACCTAAATGTTATTTTATATCACAATATAGTGCTAATTTTTTTTATTGCAAGTTATTGCTATTTACTTCTTCTGGTGGTGGTCCACCTGGTTTATCTGCCCCTGGTGCAATATTAACCTTAAAGATTGGAGGAGGTTTCACGCCTTTTGTTATGTCTTCAATTATATTCAGCGGTGAAGTATCGCCATTTAACCTTGCACGATAAACCTGAGTATTTTCAAGGATACGCTGCACATAGTTTCGGGTCTCTGAAAATGGAATTTTTTCTACCCAATCTATGGCTTCATCTTCACTTACACCTCTAACTTCGCCATAAGTATTTATCCAATCAATAGATCTTCTTGGACCCGCATTATAAGAAATTGCAGTAAGAATATAAGAGCCATAATGATTATTAATCAAATCACCTAAATGGGCGCTTCCCAGTGTTAAACTATGTTCAGGCCTTGAAGTAAGCCATGAAGTCTGATGTGGAATATCCATTTTATTGGCTTGTGAAATTGCCGTTGCGGGCATGAATTGCATAAGTCCAAGTGCGCCAACACGGCTTCGCGCATTTGTATTAAATTCACTTTCTTGTCTGGCGATGGCAAGGGTTAAAGCGGGTTCGGCCTGATTATAGCCTATGATTTTTGGAATTTGAAGGAATGGAAAGGCGGCTTCGGTTGCAATTATTCCGCGATTTAAACCTGCTTTTGCAACCCTTATTCCTACAAGGTTTTCACCTTTGCTTCTTGCATATTCACTAAGTGCTTGATGCTCGCCCTCAGTTGTTAAAGTATCATCGAGGGCAAAAGCAAATTTAACAAATAAGTCACGCTCACCTATTTGTAAGAAATTTTCAGAAATTTTCATTAATGGATGACTATTAAGCATTTTCCAATCATGCTCTGTAGCTTTGCGCTCTTTTGGCAATCTAAGCTCTGCTTTTTGACCGGTTTTATTGGCAAGTCTTGCAATTGCTAATTGTCCATAATAAAAAGTCTGATATTGCGAAGCCATCGAGAAAAATCGATTTGCTTGGGCTTGGTCATTTAAAGCTTCATAAGTACGTCCAAGCCAATAATAGCCGCGCGATTTTGACATGCTAGAGCCAACGGCTTTATCAAATTTTATAAAATGTTGTAATGCTAATTCGGGATTTTTAAGGAATCTAAGCGCAATCCATCCAGAAGAAAATTCCATATCTGAAAGCTTAGTATTGTTTAATATTCCATGCTCTGAAGCGATTTTATAAGCGTCATTCCATCTTTGGGATCTTATTGCTTCGATAAGCAGGATTCTTCTTTCTGTATATAATAAATCTTGCCCTTCTTCAGGAAGGCCTTGGGAATTAATTGTAAGCAATAAATCCAAAGCTTCTGAATTTCTGTCGCGCCTTCTTAATTCTTTTACACGTTCATATTTTATTGCCCTATCGTCGCGAGCTGTACCTGTAATTACTGCGCCTTCATCATCGGCAATATTAAGCCTTAGATTGGCATTGTTTCTACCTTCAGCGCTCATATAGGGATATAATAATTTTGCTTGGGTGCGTCTATCTGCCCATAAAAGTAAATCCACGCGAACATCATGGTCTTTTGGGGTCAAGAGAGAACCAAAACGTTCAAAATATTTTGTTTGCAAAATGCTATCGAATTTATAATTATGCCATGCTTTAGATGCAAAACTATAGGCTTCTTCTTTTTTGCCTAATTCAAGATATGCAGAGGCAAGCGCCATAAGACCTTCACCCGATATAGGCTCATTCTTATCTTGAACATCGCGTCTAGTTAAGAAATTTATTCTTTCAGATGGGCTTAAGCCATAATTTTCAATACGCTTTTCAATTTTAACCCTTACTTCGCGCATATTTGGGAAGCTTTTTAAACTTATTAGAGAATTTGATAAATCACTAAAGCTTGCATCTGAATCCGAAGTTACGATTTGCCATAAAAAGATTTTTTTATTGGCTTCATCATTAGTAAGGCTGCTTAATCTTCTAAGCTCTGGCCAATTAAAAGATTTATACGCATTAAACCCCATTTTAAAAGCTTCAATTGGGGTTTGCGGTATAATTTGTTCAGGTTTCGGAGC
>CAYUCW010000001.1:111495-165346 GCA_964443435.1 uncultured Caulobacteraceae bacterium
TATGACAAATCAAATACAAGAAAAAATTTTTGGTGCAATTACTGCTTTAATTACACCATTTAATAATGGCAAGGTCGATGAAGCGGGTTACCAAAAATTCATTGATTGGCAAATAAATAATGGCGTTAAAGCTATAATTCCGGTAGGCACAACTGGCGAAAGCGCAACACTAAATGACACAGAGCATTGGCGCGTTTTTGAACTTGCGGTCGAAGCGGCAAATAAGCGCGTTCCTGTAATTGCTGGCTGTGGATCTAATGATACTAAAGCGGCTATTGAACATATGGAAAAAGCCAAAGAGCGCGGATGTGACGCTGCTTTAATTGTTGCACCATATTATAATAAGCCAAATCAAAGAGGTATTTTTGCGCATTTCAAAGCACTTAATGATGCCGTAGATTTACCTATTATTGTTTATAATATTCCTGGTCGTACTAATATAGATATCTTACCTTCTACAATCGCTGAGCTTTCGCAATTATCAAACGTAATTGGCCTAAAAGATAGTGCAGGGGATCCATCAAGGACTTCACTTCATTATGCAGCTGTAAAACAAGGTTTTAATTGCTATGCAGGAGATGATAATCTTGCGCTTGGATTTGCCGCTTATGGCGCAAAAGGCGTTGTATCGGTACTTTCAAACTTAGTGCCAAATATTGTTTCACAAATGCAAGCCGCTATTCAAAATGGTGATTTTGCTAAAGCGCGTGAGATTAATTTAAAAATCGATGCTCTACAACGCGCATTATTCATTGAACCTAATCCGGTTCCAGTGAAATACGCAATGCTAGAACTTGGTATTATTAAAAGTGACGAAGTTCGCTTACCGCTTGTTGAGCTAAGTGACGAAAGCAAAAAAGCTGTAAAAGATGCTATGGCTATAGCAGGGCTATAATGTCCAAAGATGATATAAAAGCAAATGCAAGGCTTGCGGCAAAACGAAATATTGCTGAAAACAGGCGCGCGCGTTTTGATTATATTATTGAAGACACTTTCGAAGCCGGCATCGTGCTTCATGGCACCGAAGTAAAATCCTTAAGAATGGGCAAGGCAAATATTGCGGAAAGCTATGCAAGTGCGGAAAATGGCGGAATTTGGCTTATAAATGCCAGTATTCTTGAATATGGCCCGGCTTCAAGATTTAATCATTTGCCAACCCGTCCACGAAAATTACTTCTTAAAACCAAAGAAATAAATAAATTAGTTGGTGCAATGGTTCGCGAAGGCCGAACGCTTGTTCCATTAAAACTATATTTTAATGAAAGAGGAATTGCCAAGCTTGAGCTTGCACTTGCTAAAGGTAAAAAAGCGCATGATAAACGTGATGCGACTAAAGACCGAGAGTGGAAAGTAGAGCAGGGGCGTTTACTTAGAAAAAATGTATTAAAGGACTAAACATGACTGAAGCTGTGAATACTGCAATCGAAGCTATTTATGCGTCACTTATCGATAATAATAATGAAATCGATGAAAGAATTAAGGAATTAAAAGCTGCTTTAGTAGCTTCTGAAATGAAAACTGCAATTTTTGATCCAAGCAAACTTGCCCAAAATAATAGGCAAGGTCGCAAGCTTATGCAATCTTATTTCAAAAAACGCGGCGTAAACGTAGAATTCCAATAATTATAAACTTGCTTTCCATTCTTGCAAATCATGCTTAGCGCGTTGTGACATTTGGAATTTGCGTGATTTTTCACGTTCTTTACCTTTTGCCTTATTTGCTTCTTCTTGTCGAACTGGATCAAGATCTGGGAAAAGTCCAAAATTAACATTCATCGGTTGGAATGTATTTTTCTTTCCTGAAAAATGCCCAATTGTCACATGATTATGCAATGCGCCAAGAGCAGTTGTAAGTGGCGGAGTAGAAACTTCTTTTCCAAGAATTTCATAAGCCGCAAATCTTCCCGCTAAAAGTCCCAAGGCCGCCGATTCTACATAGCCTTCACAACCAGTTATTTGACCTGCAAACCTTATATTTGGCATAGGTTTAAATCTTAAATATCCATCAAGAAGTTTTGGTGAATTGATAAATGTATTTCGGTGGATGCCGCCAAGTCTTGCAAATTGCGCGTCTTCAAGCCCTGGAATAAGTCTGAAAACTTCGGTTTGTGCGCCGTATTTAAGCTTGGTTTGAAAGCCCACCATATTATAAAGCGTTCCTAGCTTATTATCTTGACGAAGCTGCACTACTGCATAGGGGCGAGTACCAGTTTTCGGATTAGTAAGGCCTACTGGCTTAAGCGGTCCCCATCTTAATGTATCTCTTCCGCGTTCCGCCATTACTTCAACTGGTAAACAAGCTTCGAAATAAGGTGTGCCTTCCCATTGTTTTAAATCGGTTTTTTCGCCTTCTATAAGGCCATCTATAAATTTATAATATTCATCTTTTTCAAGCGGTAAATTTATATAATCCGCGCCATCGCCATCGGGGCCAACTTTATCATACCGGCTTTGAAACCAAGCAATATCAAAATTAATGCTGTCTTTATAAATAATTGGCGCAATCGCATCGAAAAAAGCCAAAGATTCTTCGCCTGATTTTTGAAGAATTGACTTTGCAAGATTATCAGAAGTTAAAGGCCCAGTTGCGATAATTGCATTAAGTCCTTCAAGTTCATTTATGCTTTTGATTTCTTCACGTGAAACCGTAATATTTTCATGGGCATTAATTCGTTCTGTAACATCAATCGCAAAGGCTTCTCTATCAACCGCAAGCGCAGAACCCGCAGGGACTTTATTTCTATCGGCTGTCCCCATGATAATTGAATTAAGTTCTCGCATTTCATGATGAATAAGGCCAACCGCATTATTATCTGAATCATCAGATCTAAAGGAATTTGAACATACAAGCTCAGCTAAGCTTTCGGTTTGGTGGGCATCAGTTTTGCGAACAGGGCGCATTTCATGAAGGACGACTTTAATGCCAAGATTTGCGGCTTGCCATGCTGCTTCAGAGCCAGCCATGCCACCGCCAATAATGTGTAATGTGTTTGAATTATTTTTCATAATCGTCAAATAAACACTTGTCTTTTATTTCGCTACTTGTTTATGCTGTAAAAAAACTGGATTAAAATATGAAAAACCAATTCTCGCCATCTGAAGCCGCAGTATCTTTTTTTGAATTTGTTAAAGTTCACCCTAAATTCACACTAAAATATTGCCTTATTTTTGGTATTATTAATTTTATAACAATTATGGCTCTTTTTAATACTGGCTATAAAGATATGGTTGTTTTAATGACCAGTCCAGATTTCAACCCCAATGATCCAACGGCATTAATGAATCTATATAAAAGTATGGATTATTGGACACTTATTCCTGCTTTGATTTTCTCTATGCTATTAGGTGTTCTAACTATTACAATGGGCCTCAGAAAAACAGTTTTAAACCAAGAAACAGGTTTTTTTGGTTTAAATTTTGGAAAAGATGAAATTAATTACATCAAAGCAAATCTTGTGATTGGCATAATAGCATTTCTATTTATGTTATTAGCAATGTTAGTGACTTCAGTTTTAATTAACATTCCTGTGGTTGGAACTTTAGTTCCGATTGTGATTGTTTGCGTTTGGTGTTTTAGTGCAGTTAAAATATCTATGTTTGGGATATATTCAATTGCAAATAAAACAATGGGTATAAAAGAGTCTTGGGAAGCAACTAAGAAAGACTATTGGTCTTATTTAGGTGCATTTATTCTTAATGCTATTATAGTTATGATTGGCTCTTTAATAATCATGAGTATAATTGGCGCTATGGTTGGAAGTCTCAATACTCAAGAATTAGGCAAAGCTGCTAATCAACAAGAATTATTGGAGCAATTATTTAGTATTAATACTGTCGCTTATTTATTCATAAATGGCATTGTTTCAGGTTTTGCAAATCTAGCTTTAATCTGTACTGGCGCGTATATTTATCACAGAACCCGTCCAGAAGAAGGTCAGAATTTAGATATTAAAATCTAATTCAATTGATACTGGTACATGATCCGAAGCTTTTGGTAATTCACGTTCATCACGATGAATTTTAATTGCCTTAAGCTTATCGGCCGCAACCGCACTTAATAAATGCGTGTCTATATGAATGCCATGATTTCTTGGCCACGCGCCGGCTTGATAATCCCAAAAAGTATATTGATGTGCGCTGCCATCAAGTGCCATAAAGGCATCAGTAAGTCCAAGATTTATAAGTTCATGATATTTCGCGCGTGTTTCTGGCAAGAATAAAGCGTCATTTTCCCATGCTTTTGGATCATAGCAATCCTCTGGTCTAGGAATAATATTCCAATCACCACAAACGATGAATGCATCTTCAAATTCAAGAATTTCTTGTAGTCTTGTTTTAAGCCTATCCATCCAAGATAATTTATAATCATATTTGGGGGTGTTAATAGGGTTTCCATTCGGACAATAAACGCATGCAACCCGAACAGCACCAGAAGAGTGTGAGATAATCGCTTCTAAATATCTTGATTGTAAATCTTCGTTATCACCATCAAGGCCGCGTTTTACTTCTTCGATTGAATATTTAGAAAGTATAGCGACGCCATTATAGGATTTTTGGCCATGAATAAGAATATTATAGCCTAAATCTTCGATTTGTTCTTTTGGGAATTTAAAATCTTCACACTTTAATTCTTGTAAACAGATAATATCCGGGCTTTCCGTTTTTAAGAAATTCAAAACGTTTTCAAGACGCGCATTAATTGAATTTACGTTCCAGCAAGTAATGCGCATAATACACCTATATAGAAAAACTTACACCACAGCCACAACTTGACTTAGCATTTGGATTTTTGATTTTAAAAGCTGAACCGATTAATTCGTCAACCCAATCAAGTGTTGCATTTTCTAAGAATGGCATAGAGGTTTCATCTATTACAACTTTGGCATCGCCCATTTTTATAAGAATATCATCTTCATTTAAAACTGCATCCGTTGTAAACTCATATTGAAAGCCAGAACATCCGCCGCCATTAACCGCAACTCTAAACATTGAGCCTTCGGCCTCAGTTTTTAATAAATTACCAATTTTAACTGCTGCTTTAGGGCTAATTAAAAAGCTCTGATTTGTATTCATGATGTTATTGCCTTAAAATAGCTTTTTTTTAAATTTAAAAGTATAAATTAACATATATTTTAAAATTTTAATATTTAAAGGTCTTTGAAAGATTTAGAGGTGCTAAATGCCGCATTTTGATACTAATGGGCTAGCAATTTATGCGAGTAATCCAAATGAAAGCCGCGGAAGGCGCTATAATGAACCTGAAAGCCTTACCAGAAATCCATTTGAGCGCGATAGAGATAGGGTAATTCACGCAAGTTCCTTTAGAAGGCTTAAGGGCAAAACCCAAGTTTTCGTTGCCCATGAAGGCGATCATTACCGTACAAGGCTTACGCATTCATTAGAGGTCGCACAAATTGCAAGATCTATAGCACGTCGTTTAAAGCTTAATGAGGATTTAGCAGAAGCCTGTGCATTATCGCATGATTTAGGGCATCCGCCATTTGGTCACACTGGCGAAGATGTTTTAGATTCTAAGATGAAAGACTTTGGCGGCTTTGATCATAATGCTCAAACAATTCGTGTTATTACTAAGAGTGAGCAGATCTATCCAAATTTTGATGGTTTAAATCTTACTTGGGAAACTTTAGAAGGCACAGTAAAGCATAATGGTCCTTTGATTAAGAAAAAGGGCGATTTTTCAGGGCTTGCCCCTGTCTGGCTTAGTTTTAATGAAGGCTTTGATTTAGATTTGCATACTTTTGCATCCTTAGAAGCACAAGTTGCCGCGGTATCAGATGATATAGCTTATAATAATCATGATTTAGATGATGGGCTTCATGCCGGAATATTTACAATCGAAGATGTTTCAAATGAAGTGCCTTGGATTGGTGAAGTCTTTAAAAGCGTATTTAATGAATATCCAAATATTGGCATAAGCCGTGTTAAATCCGAGGTCATAAGACGCTTAATTGGGGCTTGGGTTAATGATTTAGTCACTGAGAGTATCGGACGCATTGAAAAAATCGCGCCACAATCGGCAACAGATGTAAGAAATTGCGGTGTACCTTTAATTGGTTTTTCAGCACAAATGCTTGAAAAAGCTGCAAGTTTACGCAAATTTTTATTTGCGAAAATGTATAGATACTGGAAAGTGAATAGAGCACGTTCGCAAGCGAAGCGAATCGTTGCAGAATTGTTTGATGTATTTTTAAACGAACCTGATACTTTGCCACCACAATGGCAGAATATTGATTTTGAAGACGAAATGAAATTAGCGCGTCATGTTTGCGATTATATCGCCGCTATGACTGATGATTTCGCAATTGATGAACATAGAAGGTTATTCAATCTTGACAGATTATTATGACACTATAGTTAGATATTATATAAGCTTGGAGCAGGTATATGCCTAAAAACGATCCTTTTAATGATTTTGATGATGAAGTTGAAGACGATTATTTAACCTTTGAGGAAAGTGATTCTGGCGGCGTTAGACAAGGTCCAATTATTATTGCTGCGGTTTTATTACTATTGGCGGTTTTTGCGGCAATTGCTTTTGTGTATTTAAAAGGTGATGGTGAAACAGAAACACCACAAATTGCTGCACAAACTGAAGAATTTAAAGAAACTCCAATTCAAGATTCAATAAATGGTATTGATGCGGGTTCTGATGTTTATAACACAATTGAAGGTGCGGCACCGCCGCCACTTGAAGTGGAAGCTACAACCCCTTCTGAAGATCCATTAGTTAGCACAAGCCAAGTTGCGGCACCGGTTGCAAAAGCTCCTGCGCCTGTTGTGGCTACTCCACGTCCTGTAGCGACTGAAAAGCCTGCTGTTACTAAAACTATTGCTACTACTCCTGTTGCTAAGCCAGTTCCTAAACCTGTGACAAAGCCAGCAACAACAGTTGCTGCTGCACCTAAACCTGAAGTTAAAATTGCTTCGACAACGGCTGCGCCAAAACCTGTTGCTCAGAAATCAAGCGCAACTGGGCATGCTGCACAATTGGGCTCATTTACTTCAAGAGCCGCTGCTGAGGCTGCACTTGCTGGCTATAAGGCTGATGGTCTTGGTGGTGATGTTGGCATTGTTGCTGCTAATCTTGGCGAAAAAGGTACTTGGTATAGAATTAGAGCAAATGGATTTGCATCAAGAGAAGAAGCAGTGAATTTCTGTTCAGTTGCTAAAAGCTCTGGCGCAAAATGCATTCCTACTAATTAAGGCTACAGATGTCACTTGCGTGTATTATTGATGTTGCAGGCACAAGCCTAAGCAATGAGGAAAAAGCGTTTTTTAAAGATGCCGATCCTTGGGCTTTTATTCTTTTTGGTCGCTCTACAAAAGACCCAAAGGAAATAAAGGCTTTAACTGCGGATATTAAAAATACTATCGGACGTGATTGTCTTATTTTCTTAGACCAAGAAGGCGGCAGGGTGCAAAGGCTCAAGCCGCCTATATGGCCGCAATGGCCGCCAAATAATATTTATGGCAAATTATATAATGAAGATAAAAATAAAGCTTTTGAAGCGGTTTATTTGCATCATTTATTGATTGCCCATGAAATGAAAAGCCTTGGAATAAATGCCGATTGTGCACCATGTCTTGATTTGACAATAGAGGGTGCACATTCGGTAATTGGCGATAGATCTTTTTCGTCAATACCTGAAATTATTGCTGAGCTTGGGGCAAAATCTATCCAAGGCCTTCATGATGGAGCGGTGGCAAGTGTCATAAAGCACATTCCTGGACATGGCCGCGCAATGGCAGATAGCCATTATGAGCTTCCGATTGTTAATGAAAACCTTGAAACCCTCAAATCAGATTTTGCGCCATTTAAATTATTAAATAATGCACCAATGGCAATGACTGCGCATGTTACTTATACAGCTATTGATAGTGAAAATTGCGCGACTTTATCAAAAAAACTTATTGATACTCTAATCCGTAAAGAGCTTGGATTTGATGGTCTATTAATGACTGATGATATTTCTATGAAGGCGTTAAAAGGAAATAATAAAGAAAAAGCTATTGGTTCTTATAATGCGGGTTGCGATGTGGTTATGTTATGCAATGCACCACTTGAAGAAAGAATTGATTTTGCGTCTAATTGTATTAAACTTGAAGGGAAGGCACTAGAGCGTGCCCAAAAAGCAGAAGCAATAGTAAATCGTAACGCAATTGATTATGATATAGATGAAATTTGGGCCAAATATGCAAGCTTAACTGGCGTTGAGCGTGGCACACAATTAGCTATAAATAAGGATCCAACTGAACGAGTATAATGAGCGAGTTTGAAACCATACCAGAATTCAAAAACGATGATGAAGCCTATAGCTTTATTGTTGATGTTGATGGTTTTGGTGGTCCGCTTCATTTATTGCTTGATCTTGCCAAACAACAAAAGCTTGATCTGTTAAGAATATCTATTCTTAAGCTCGCAGATCAATATCTTGATTTCATTGCTAAAATTAAAACTGAACGCATAGAGCTTGCTGCGGATTATTTGGTTATGGCGGCTTGGCTTGCGTATTTAAAATCCAGATTACTTTTACCAAAACGTGCCAAGGATTCAGACGAAAAATCACCTGAACTTTTATCTTCGCATCTTGCTTGGCGCTTAAAGCGCCTTGAATCTATGCGTAAGGCATCTGAACTTATAATGTTAAGACCGCAAACAGGTATAGATGTTTTTACCCGTGGTTTAATAGATGAAACCTCTTTTGATAATGAATCAATCTATGAAGCCGATTTATTGGCTCTTTTAAAAGCATATGGTAGACAAAGAAATAAATCTAAAGGAAAGCCGCATAAGGTTGCGGTTTGGCCAGTTTATTCATTAGAAGAAGCAAGAGAAAACCTAAGCAATAAAGTTGCAAAAGACGGCAATTGGTATGATTTAGCAAGCTTTATTCCCAAAGAAATACCTGCAAATGGCCCACCTTTACCTTCATTTTATGCAAGCCTTTTATCGGCGGGACTTGAAGGCGTGAAACAAGGTAATTTTAATCTTTTTCAAAAACAAGAATATGATAATGTTTATATTAAATCTAATATGTTTGGTAATAAAGACTAATGAGCGACATTAATAATTCAGAACAAGACATAAAGGACGCAGTAAGAAATATTGCGCGTATGAAGCCTGTTTTGGATTTGGCTGACGCTGCGGATGCAATGGGGCAAAGCTTTGATGAAAGCGAAAGAATGGTAGAGGCAATATTATTTGCAAGCTCTGAACCATTACGTGCAAGTGTTATTGCGTCTAAATTGCCTGAAAATATTGATGTTGGTGAATGCCTTGCAAAACTTAAACGAAGATATATTGGGCGCGGTGTAGTTTTAAACGAAGTTGCCGGTGGATGGCGTTTTCAAACTGCTAATGATTTAGCTTATTTATTGGAAGAAAAGAAGGAAGATACTCGCAAGCTTTCTAAAGCTGCGCTTGAAACGCTTTCAATCATTGCCTATCACCAACCTTGTACACGCGCAGAAATTGAAGAAATTAGGGGCGTTAGTGTTGGTCGCGGCACACTAGATTTGCTTATTGAAATAAAATGGATAAGGCCTGCCGGAAGAAGAAGAACAATTGGAAAGCCGCTTACATATCGCACAACTCCTGATTTTTTGGCGCATTTTAATTTATCTTCACTTGATGATTTACCAGGGAAAGCCGAGCTTCAATCGCAAGGGCTTTTAAGTGCAAATCTACCAAAAGATTTTGAAATGCCAAAACCAAGTGATTTGGGCGCTAATTTTGATGATGAAAATTACGAAGAAACTAGTGAAACCCATCAAGCTTTTATTCAAGATTTTTTTGATGAATAGAATTTAATGTTTTAACTTACAAATTGCCTTTATGTTACGCGTTGTTTGGTTTAATAGAAATTATTGGAGATTAATATGCACGCCCCTAGTATTACAAGTATTATAATTATTCTATTGATAGTTTTAGTGTTTTTTGGCGGCAAAGGTAAATTATCAGGTATGATGACTGACCTTGCGCAAGGAATAAAAGGCTTTAAAAAAGGCCTTCAAGATGAAGAAGGGAAACCTTCTGATGCGGCACGTGTAAACGATGCAAACACTATTGATGCCAAAGTTGTTAATAAAGACAAAACTGAAAGCTAGTTTGAGGTTTTAAGTGGATTTCAGTTCTGGTCTAAGTTTCGGTGAAATACTGATTATTGGTGTTGTCGCGCTTTTGGTCGTTGGGCCAAAAGATTTACCTTCTATGTTTCATAAGCTTGGTATTTGGGTAAATAAAATGCGCGGAATGGCGAATGAGTTTAAGTCTTCATTTGAAGATATTGCACGCCAATCAGAACTTGATGAACTTCGCAAAGAAGTAAGCGATCTGCGCGCTAATAATCCTATACAGCGTATTCGTGACGAAGTTAAAAGCGCATTTACGATGGGTGATGAGATGTATAATTCGACTTCACACAAAGCGCCTTTGACTTTTGAAGATACACAAACTGAAGAAGCACTAGAAGAGCAAAGATTAGCGGCAGAAGTTGCAAGTGCGGCGGCATTTGGTGCAACTGAAACTTATGATGAAAGCACAATTATTGGGACTAGTGATGTAACTAAAAAGCGTACACGCAAAGCAAAGCCAAAATCTGATGATAAAGTAATCGCTGATGAAACTTCAATTGAAAAGCCTAAACGTAAGCCTCGCGCCAAAAAACAAGAAGTTATGGTTGACCAATCATGAGTGAATTAGTCGTTAAAACTGACGAAAATCAAACTAAACCTGAAAATTTAGACCCTGATGAAGAAGTAATTGAAGCTTCTCGTGCGCCATTATTGGATCATCTAACTGAATTACGAGATAGATTAATTTGGTGTGTGTCTGCTGTCTTTATAGGCTTTGCAATCTGTTGGTTTTTTTGGAAACCAATACTTGAATTCTTACTTGTACCTTATAAAGAAGCGGCAATAAGCGTTAAAGGCATTGAAGCTCTTAAAAATGGTCTAGGGCTTATTTACACGGCGCCAATGGAAACAGTGTTTGCACAGCTTGATGTGGCTTTATTTGGTGGCGTTTGTATTGCATTCCCAGTGATTGCTTATCAATTATATCGTTTTATAGCCCCGGGGCTTTATACAAACGAAAAGAAAGCATTTTTCCCATTTTTAGTAATGTCACCTGCTTTATTTGTCGCTGGCTCGGCGATGGCTTATTATGTAGCAATGCCAATGGTTATGGGCTTTTCTCTTCAACAAGAGATTACAGCATCAGTTGGCGGGGTTGCCGTTAATTATCAAGGTAAAATTTCCGACTATATTAAACTTATCACCATGCTTATATTGGCATTTGGGATAAGCTTTCAGCTTCCTGTAATTCAATTATTCCTTGGTCGTGCAGGATTGGTTGAATCGCAATTTTGGTTTAATGGCGGTAAATATGCAATTCTTGCAATTGTTACTTTATCGGCATTTATAACGCCGCCAGATATAGTTTCACAGGCATTATTATCTTTGCCAGTAATTGCAATCTATTATCTTGGTGCTTTATTAGTGAAACTTATTGAAAAGAAAGAAAAAACCGAAGCTTAATTATCTTCGCTTTTTGCTCTTAGTTTTATTTTTGACATTTTTTGGTATGCGGCTTGGTGTAGTGCGCTTATTCTTATTGCTCCATTTTCCGCCAATACCTCTTGTACCAAGGTTTCTTCCTTTAGGAACCGGTCCTTTTTTGGCTTCTGAAACAATATCAAATATAAGTCCTCCTGAAATTGGTGCGGCTTCGATAAGCCTTACTCGCACACGCATTCCAAGTTCCCATCTATCACCAGTCACTGAACCAATAATGGCACTTTGCGCTTCGTCATAGATAAAATATTCATCGCCAATAGAAGTTATAGGCACAAGTCCATCACCACCAGTTTCTTCAAGCCTTATAAAGACACCAAAACTGGTTACACTTGTAATCCGTCCATCAAAAACCGCACCTAGTCGCTCTGATAAAAAGGCCGCTAAATATCTATCGGTTGCATCACGCTCCGCAGCCATTGCACGACGTTCACAGCTTGAAATAACTAAAGAAATATTTTCCAATTCGACCTTTTGCGGGATTTTTATATTAAAGCTTGCGCCGCCAAGATTAAGGCTATGGATTAATGCCCTGTGAACCATTAAATCGGCATATCTTCTTATTGGTGAAGTGAAATGCGCATATTTAATAAGCTGTAGTCCAAAGTGGCCAAGATTATCAGGACTATAAACTGCCTGAGCTTGAGTTCTTAAAACTTGCTCATTTATAGTTTGGAAATGTTCGGTTTCTCTGGCGACTTCAAGTAATTTATTAAACCGTCTTGGGAAAACTGTTTCGCCTTTTGTCCATTTTATATTAAGCGTAGCAAGAAAATCCGCTAGTCCCGCAACTTTTTGTGCACTTGGAATATCATGTACACGGTAAATCACTGGGCCATTTTTATTTTCAATAGCGGTAGCGGCACAGACATTTGCCAGAATCATAAACTCTTCAATTAATTTATGGGCATCAAATCTTTCTTTTGTGCTTATGCTTTCTACTTTGCCATTTTCATCTAAAATAATGCGCCTTTCATTCGACTCGATTTCAAGAGGGCAACGTTTGGCGCGTTCTATTTTTAAAGCTTCATAAGCATTCCATAAAGGTTTTAAAACTGTTTCTAATAATGGCGCAGATTTTTCATCAGCATTGCCATCAATTGCATTTTGCGCCTGAAGATATGAAAGTTTACCAACTGAACGCATAAGACCACGTGAAAATTCAAAGCTTTGTAGGTTACCATCATTATCAACTCTGATTTCAACGCATAGGCATGCACGCTCTTCATGTTCTCTTAGACTACATAAATCCGCAGAAAGCTCAAAAGGAAGCATTGGAACAACTCTATCTGGGAAATAGACCGAATTGCCGCGTTTAAGTGCACCTTTATCTAAAGAAGAGCCATGAGTAACATAATGTGAGACATCGGCAATTGCGACATAAATTAAATGTCCGCTCTCGGTTGATCTTGCATAAACCGCATCGTCATGGTCGCGTGCATCTTCAGGGTCAATTGTTACGAATGGAATATTTCTTAGATCTTTGCGGTATTCAAGCTCTACAGGCTGCGCATTCTTAGCCTGTTCCATTTCTTCATCAGAAAAGCCCATAGGAATTCCATGAGCGGCAATTGCAAGAATTGATGCAGATTTAGGATCTGTTGTGTTTCCTAATATTTCAAGTACTTCGCATCTTTGTGGTCCATAACCACGATTTGGTAAAAGCCTTACTGAAACTAAGTCGCCATCTTTTCCATTATTTATATGTTCTGGTAAAACTAAGAAAGTTTGCTTTTGTTTTTTATCAGCAGGGACAATCCGTCCACCACCATTAATTTTATCGACTTCCAATACGCCAAATATTTTTTTAGTTATGGCTTCAAGTTTTTTAATAACTTTAATTTCAAATTTCAATTCATCATTTTGGTTATTAATTTTTGAAAGCCCAATAAACCTATCACCAATACCAATAGTTTCAGTTTTTAAACCATTTGTAATAAGGAATTTAGTACCATAAGGGCCATTTTCTGAAACTGCCTGTGCCCATAATTCGCCATGTTCATCAATTTCAATAGCTTGATAAATATCAGATTTAGAAGGTGCATCTTCGCGTGAAATATCGCGTTTTTTAACTTTGAAAGTTCCGTCAGCGTCAATTTCTCTTAAAAGCGCATTAAGTTTGCGCCTTTCTTCACCCTTAATTCCAAATTCCGCAACTATATCGCGTTTAGTCACATTTCCATTTTTATTGATAAAATCAACTAAGTTTTTTTTATCTAATACTAATGGCGCTTTTGGCTTTCTAGGTTTTTTTATCAAGTTGCAGTTTTCTTTACAGTTTTAGTGGTTTTTGCCTTAGTGGTGGCTTTTGGTTTTGCTGCCGCTTTTGGCTTAGCACTTGCTTTTGCAGGTGCTTTGGTTTTAGATGTCGTGCGCTTAGTTGCCTTTTTAGGGGCAATTGCGGCGCGCGCCTCAATTAATCCCAAAGCAATTTCAAGCGTTAAAGCGTCTTGGCTAATATCCTTTGGTAATGTGGCATTAGTTTTACCATCTGTCACATAAGCGCCATATCGTCCCGACATAAGCTTAATATCAGCGCCTTCGGCATTCTTACCAAGCTCTTTTAATGCCGAAGCTACACTTCTGGCCGGTCGTCCACCGCCAGCAAGTTTTTCGGCAATCATAGTAACGGCGCGGTTTATGCCTATTTCGAAAATCTCATTAGGATCTGTTAAATTTACATAGGTTTTATTGTGAAGAATATAAGGTCCAAATCTTCCGAAATTCGCACTTATAGGTTCATTATCTTCAGGGTGATTGCCAATTATTCTTGGCAAAGAAATAAGCTTTAAGGCCTCATCATAATTTAAAGTTTCGGCATTCCATCCTTTAGGAATTGAAGCACGCTTTGGTTTTTCTTTTGAGCCTTTTTCAGGATCATCGCCTAATTGAACATAAGGTCCAAATCGGCCAGATCTAAGAGAAATCATTAATCCTGTTTCAGGCTCTATACCCAAATTTTTCCCTTCGGCAGTAAGTGTAGATCCAGTGCTTTCAGGGTCAGCATCAGGGCCTAATTGCCTAGTAAATTTGCATTCAGGATAATTTGAGCAGCCAGTAAATGAGCCATATCTACTTATTTTAAGTGATAATTCACCAGTGTCACAGCTAGGGCATTTGCGATTAAATACACCATCAATTTTCGGGAATAAAAAGCCCGACATTTTTTCATTTAGGGCATCAATTACCTGAGTAATGCGAATATCCGAAATATCACTTATGCCCTTAGAGAAATCTTCCCAGAATTCACGAAGTAAGGTTTTATATTCAAGCGAGCCCGCAGAAACTAAATCCAGTTTTTCTTCAAGCTGTGCCGTGAAATCATATTCAATATATTTACCAAAGAAACTTTCAAGGAAAGAAATAACCAAACGGCCTTTGGTTTCAGGTGAAAAACGATTTTTTTCAAGACGCATATATTCACGGTCTTGAAGAACACTAAGGGTTGATGCATAAGTAGAAGGGCGACCAATACCAATTTCTTCCATTCTTTTTACAAGACTGGCTTCTGAAAATCTTGGTGGTGGTTCTGTGTGATGCTCTATGGTTTTTACATTAATAATATCAATATTGTCGCCAATATTTAATTTTGGAAGTTTTGCATCTTCATCATCGGCTTTTTCATCAGAGCCTTCTTGGTAAAGTCCAAGAAAACCATCAAATAAAATTACTTGGCCATTGGCGCGTAGTATTGAATTATTATCAGATGCTTCAAGATCTATAGTAGTTCTTTCGATTGTGGCACTTTGCATTTGGCTTGCAACGGCACGCTTCCAAATAAGGTCATAGAGCTTTGCCATATCGCCTTCAAGTTTAAGACTTGCTGGCGTACGTTTGAAATCAGTAGGCCTTATAGCTTCGTGTGCTTCTTGGGCGTTTTTCGCTTTTACAGAATAGAAGCGCGGCTTTTCAGGAACATATGCTTCACTAAATTTGGCAGTAATAACACCACGCGCACTAAAGATAGCGTCATTATCCATACTAACGCCATCAGTACGCATATATGTAATAAGACCAACAGTCTCTCCGCCAATATCAACACCTTCATAAAGTTTTTGGGCAATATCCATTGTTCTTTTTGTTGAAAAATGTAATTTTCTTGCCGCTTCTTGCTGTAGAGTTGAAGTTGTAAATGGCGGGGAAGGGTGTCTTTTAATTGGCTTTGCTTCGATAGAGCCAATAGTATATTTTGACCTTTTAATTAAATCGGAAGCGGCACTTGCCATTTCTTCATTTAATATATCATGCTTGCCAAGTTTTTTGCCATTTAAAGAAACAAGCCTAGTTTCAAAGCTTTGCGCTTTATTAACATCGGCAAGAACCGACCAATATTCTTCAGAAATAAATGCTTCAATTTCTTGTTCACGCTCTACTACAAGCCTTAAGGCAACTGACTGAACGCGGCCAGCAGAACGTGCGCCCGGAAGCTTACGCCATAAAACAGGCGAAAGGCTAAAGCCCACTAAATAATCAAGTGCACGTCTTGCAAGGTAAGCATCTACAAGTTCTTGATTAATTTCACGTGGGTTTTTCATAGCGGTTAAAACCGCTTCTTTGGTAATTGCGTTAAATGTTACACGTGAAACAGGTACTTTGCCTAATAGTTTTTTTGCACGTAATACTTCGCAAATATGCCATGAAATGGCTTCACCCTCTCTATCAGGGTCGGTTGCGAGAATTACACCATCAGATTTTTTAACTTTTTCAGAAATCTCTTTGATACGTTCTTTGGCGCGTGCATCAGTTTCCCAATGCATAGAAAAATCATTATCAGGTTCAACCGAACCATCCTTAGACGGTAAATCTCTAATATGGCCAAAACTTGCGATTACGTCGTAACCACTACCTAGATATTTATTAATTGTCTTAGCTTTAGCAGGTGATTCTACGATAACGAGTTGCATTAAATATTTTGTTTCCGTTTTGACTTTTAATTGCGCCATTTACCTTTTGTGGCTATTTGTCAATAATGCAAAGCAAATTAACTGTGCAAATTGAAAATAATTCCAGTTTTATGGCTGATTGGCAACAGAATTGCCGTTTTTAATATAAGCTTTTCCTTCAAGTTCTAATTCTACAATAATCGCTGCAATGGTTCGCCAAGGCAATAAACTTATTTGGCAAAGCTCATCCATGCTTATAGGGGTAGGCGATAATAATTCTAAGATTTGCGCTTTAATTGAATTATCAATATTCAAAGCAGCTTCTTGATAGGTATAATCCTTATTATTTTCCCTAAGTCCAGTGAAGCCAGCAAGGCAATCTATGACATCATCACCATTCATAATTAATGATGCGCCTTCCTTAATCAAACTATTTGGTCCCCAAGCGCGTGGATCTAGTGGAGAGCCAGGAACCGCCATTACTTCGCGGCCTTGTTCATTTGCAAATCTTGCAGTTATAAGTGAGCCTGATTTTTCTTCGGCTTCTACTATTATAACGCCAATTGAAAGCCCTGAAATTATGCGGTTACGCCTTGGAAAATCTCTTGCAAAAACTGGTGCGTTAAAACCATTTTCCGAAACTATAAGCCCTGTTTCTTTTATTTTATGATAAAGTTCAGTATTTTCAGGGGGGTAAATATGATTAATACCACCTGCAACAACGGCAATTGTTCCAGTTTCAAGGCTTGCAACATGTGCCGCACTATCAATTCCACGCGCAAGACCAGAAGCTATAGAATATCCTTTTTGCCCAAGGAATTTTGCAATTTCGCGTGTAAATCTTATACCTACTCCAGAAGCGTTTCGTGCTCCAACAATTCCAATACTTTGCTTTTGTAAAAGGCTTTTATTCCCAATAACGGAAATAATAGGTGGTGGCGGATTTATTTTTGATAAAGCAAGCGGATATAAATCATCCTTGGCAAGAATATATTCACCACCAAAATCCATAGTCTTTTTATATTCATCTTCGATAATTTTACTATCAATAAGATTATAAGTTTTCTTAGATTTAAGCTTGGGTATTTCTTTTAAAGCGTTTTCCGCAGTACCAAATTTTGATAAAAGACCAAAGAAAGAAACAGGACCTATGCCTTCAATTCTTGAAAGGCTTATCCATGATAGAATTTCTTTTTCTTTTAAACTCATGTATTGTTTGCTTCTGGCTCTGGTTTAGATTTATTGCCAATTTTTGATTCAGTACCATTCAAAAGCTTTTTAATATTCTCTTTATGGCGTATAAAAATAAGTATCGACATGAAACTTATAGCAAGTGTCACAATAATATTTTGCTTTAAAATTAGTGACGCGACTGGTGCAATTATTGCCGCTATTAGTGCGCCTAGAGAAGAATATTTTGATATAAATGCGGCCGATAGCCAAACAAGTCCTGAAACAATTCCTAATGGCCAATAGCCTATGAATAACGTACCAAAAAAGGTTGCAACACCTTTACCGCCTTTAAATTTAAGCCATACAGGGAAGCAATGCCCTAAAAATGCCGCCGCACCCGCTATCCAGCCAATTTCATTGCCAAAGAAATGACGCATAATAAATAGTGCAAACATTGCCTTACCTGCATCAAGCAATAAAGTAGCAATTGCAATATCTTTACGGCCTGTCCTTAGAACATTTGTAGCGCCAATATTTCCAGAACCTATAGAGCGTATATCGCCAAGTCCTGCCATTCTTGTAATGATTAAACCAAATGGAATAGATCCAAGTAAATAACCAATTATTATTGCGATTAGATAATTCATTATAAAATTGGTCCTGTATCTATATCATAAACTTTATTGCCATCTACCCAAGTTTGAAGGACTTTACCTTGTAAAAGTCTTCCATCAAATGCTGCATTCTTTGATTTTGAAAACATATTATCGGCATCAAACTTTATTGGATAACCTGCGTCAACTATTAAAATATCAGCAGGTGAACCTTTTTTGATTTTGCCTTGTTCAAGTCCAAGTAAAGAAGCAGGATTTGCGCATAATGCTTTTACAATATCCAATAATTCAAGGTGACCTTCATGATACAGTATTAATGATGCTGGCAATAATACTTCAAGGGCACTTGCCCCAAATGAAGCTTCGTCAAATGGCAATCTTTTTTCTTCGGCAGGGCATGGTGTATGGCCTGAAACAATAACATCAATAATTCCATCTTTTACAGCCTTAACAAGCGCTAGCCTATCTGATTCAGATCTTAAAGGCGGGTCAAGTTTGGTAAAAGTTCTATATTCGCCAATATCATTATCATTTAAAGTTAGATTATGAATATTAACCGAAGCATAAACATCAAGTCCTTGGCTTTTGGCATTTGCAATTAAAGGAAGGCTTGATTTAGATGAAATCATATCAAGTAATAATTTTGCGCCCGTCATTGCCGCAAGCGTAATATCGCGGTTTACAAATATAGTTTCCGCGCCAGACGATATACCAGATAATCCAAGTCTTGCGGCATTTTCACCTTGTGAAACTACTCCACCTTTGGCAAGCCAAGGGTCTTGTGGGCGTACTGAAATTAAAGCGTCAAATGCCGTTGAATAAGTCATTATTCTTTGCATGGTTTTTGTATCGCTTATGGGATTATAGCCATTAGAGAACATAACCGCACCTGTTTCGCACATAAGCCCGATTTCCGCCATTTCAACACCATTAAGGCCATTTGTAAGCGCACCACAAGGCAATACTTTAGAAAGGCTTGTATCGCGACCGCGGCGTTTAATGAAATCCGTTTTGGCGGCACTATCAATTGTTGGATTTGTATCAGGTTGTATAATAATAGTTGTTATGCCGCCCGAAACCGCGGCGCGACCAGCGGATTTTAAGGTTTCGACATGCTCTTCCCCTGGTTCACCTGTTGAAACTCTAAGGTCTATTATCCCTGGCATAAGAATATTGCCATCACAGTCAATAATCTCTGTATCATCTGGATAATTATTTATAGTTTGCGAAAAGTCGGTAATAATTCCATTTTCAATAAGAACTTCCGCTGGTGCATCATGGTTTGAATAAGCATCTATTACGCGGGCATTTTTAAATAAGTAATTCATTTCTGCCCCTATCGTTTTTCATAAGAAGCCAAAGCTTCTAAAATTGCCATGCGCATTGCCACACCAGATTCAACTTGTGTGCCAATAAGCGAAATGTTTGGATCATCCGCAATCTCTGAATCAAGTTCAATGCCTCTATTCATTGGTCCAGGATGCATGATTTTAACATTAGGCGAAGCAAGCGCTAATCTATCGCGGTCAATTCCAAAAAATCTAAAATACTCACGTGAAGAAGGCAGGAATGAACCATTCATTCTTTCAAGCTGTAGTCTAAGTGCCATTATAATATCAACGCCTTTAATGCCTTGATTAATATCATTATAAACTTCAACACCCCATGCATGGGCATTATAAGGCATAAGGGTAGGGGGCGCGATAAGTCTTACTTCTGCACCAAGCATATTTAGTAAGTTAACATTGGAACGTGCAACCCTTGAATGAAGTATATCACCGCATATTGCGATTTTTAAACCTTCAATTCTTCCAAACGTCCTTTGTATTGTAAGCGCGTCAAGTAATGCTTGGCTTGGATGTTCATGTTTACCATCACCCGCATTAATAACAGAGCATCCAACTTTTTGCGATAAAAGTGCCACCGCACCAGATGAAGCATGTCTTACAACCAATAAATCAGGCCCCATTGCATTTAGTGTAGAGGCTGTATCAAGTAAGGTTTCGCCTTTTGCCACCGATGATGTCTTAACCGACATATTAACAACATCGGCGCCAAGTCTTTTACCGGCTAATTCAAAGCTTGCTTGAGTACGAGTTGAGTTTTCAAAAAAAAGATTAATAAGAGTTCTTCCATTAAGAATAGGAAGCTTTTTATGTTTGGCATGAATAAAGGGCAAAAAAACTTGCGCCCTTTCAATAAGTTCAAGGGCATCAAAGCGACTTAAATCGCTTATTTGCAATAAATGCCTTTGCGAAAAAGGCAATCGCGGTTCAGGTAGTTCAAGTATAGTCACAAAATCTGTGTTTAAACCTAATTACCCCCAATTGGCAAGGGGGTTCGCTCATTATTCAAATAATCTGTCAAGAAAACCCTGTAAAACGAAGCAAGCGGCGGCACTATCGACTTTATCAGCTCGTTTGCTTCGTGAAACATCGGCATCTATCATTTGTCTTTGCACCGCAGATGTTGAAAGCCTTTCATCCCACATAATTAATGGAACGTCTTTTACACTCACTAAGTTTCTTGCAAATGCCCTTGCGGCTTGGGCACTTGGCCCCGAAGTGCCGTCCATGTTTAAAGGATGCCCCATAACAATCGCAAAACATTCTTTTTCGTCAAAGATTTTGAAAATCTCATTTGAGGTGGGCTGAAGTTTGCCTTTTTTTACCGAATTCATAGGGCTAGCAATGGTTCTTGTAAGATCTGAAACCGCAATGCCAATATTTTTGCTTCCATTATCAATGCCCATAATAGCGGCTTTTATTGGATATTTATTTGCCTTTAGGTCAGATAAAAATTCTGTAAATTCGAAAATTGGCATTAAAACACTTGCATAGAAATTAAATAAAGTTAGAAAACACCATTAACTATCCCAATTATAAATACAAGATTTGAAGTAAATTATGGCTGTTTATACTATTTTATCAGATGAAGATATTGAAACCATTAAAACAGCCTATGGGCTTGGTGATATTATAAACTTGAAAGGGATTGCCGAAGGTGTTCAAAACTCTAATTATTTATTAGAAACTACAGATGGTCGCTTTATACTTACAATCTATGAAGCAATGGTCAGTATTCCTGAGCTTCCATTTTATTTAGGGGCGACTGAAAAAGCTGCAAATCTTGGGCTGCCTGCTGCAAGGCCATTAAAAACTAAAACTGATAAAATGGTTTTTGAGTTTCGTGGTAAATCGTGCGCAATTTGTACATTTTTAAATGGGTTATCACCAAAAACACCAAATGCTGAGCAAACTAAGGCGGCGGGCGCAATGCTTGCTAATCTTCATAATGCATTAAATGATTATGATAATATACGTGAAAATGATTTAAGCCTTTCAGGCTGGAAAAAAATGTGGGGCGAATGTAAACTAGAGGCTGAAAAGCTTGAAAATGGTTTGTCTTTATTAATTGAGCAAGACTTAAAAGAGTTTGAAGACAATTGGCCAAAAGATGGTTTGCCAAAAGGTTTTATTCATGCAGATTTATTTCCTGATAATGTATTATTCACCGGCGATAAAGTAACAGGAATTATTGATTTTTATTTTGGCGCAACTGACTTTTTTGCATATGATTTAGCGGTAATGCTTAATGCATGGTGTTTTATCTCAGGTGGGAGAGAGTTTGATATAACCAAAGGCAAAGCTCTTATTGCTGGCTATCAATCTATAAGGCCGCTTAATGATAAAGAAAAAATGCTTATGCCATTATTGGCGCGCGGTGCGGCACTTCGTTTCTTTTTAACCCGTATGATTGATTGGACCAAGGATAATGAAGGGGCAATCGTAACTAAAAAGAATCCGCGCGAATATACAAATAGACTGGCATTCCATAGAAATGCCAAGTCATTTGCGGATTATGGTGGCTAGTTTTCGGCTTTATCTTTTTTAGTTTTAAAGCTTTCGATTTTATTTTTTACAGAAATATAAATTAATAAAAGAGCTGCAAAAGGTGCTATTGCGGCAAATATAAGTATTATAACAGAAACACCATAAAAAAAGATTTCCCAAATATTTTCAATTGCATTAACAACTGGTTGCATGCTTGCTTTTGTTATGCCGCCTTTCTTAGAATTATAAGTAATATTAAGAATTGACATTTCAACTCTTGTTTTTGAATCTGCAAGATTTTTCTGATTAGTATTTATATTCTGATTGAGATAATTTAGGCGTAGTTCCAATTCAGATCTTTCACCTTCTGTTAGATCATTTCTTTTTAAATCTCGTTTTATTTTATTTATATCGTCTTGGTTTTGCGTAACTAGATCAGTTTGTGTCGAAATTTCCGAAGTTAAATTTACGGCATTCGTTGAATCAAATTCTACTTTTCCGCCTAGTTTTAAAGCTTCCGAAGAAAGACTATCTCTAAAAGGTAAAATATATTCTGGAACCGCACGTATGTTTAAATTCGCATCTATTGGTCCATTTGAATTATTATAATTATAAGATAGGATTTGGCATTTATCAGCGCCAGCCTTTTCGCAAAGGCTTCTATGGTTTTTTAAGCTTGTTTCAATCGTGCTTTCAGGGATTTTTAAACCCATAGAATAATCAAGCGCAATACTTTGCTTTCCTGCGCTTGGTGAAGATGCTTCTGCTTCTAGTGCAGCTGTTTTATAGGTTCGATCTGCTGCGTCCCCACATGCGTATAAAGAAAATAGTCCAAATAATAGTATAATTTTTTTCATATTAACCTCCTTAATAACTAGAGCTTTACTTTCACGATTAAAAGCAACGAAAGCTTGACTAGTTATTATTTAGGCTTAAAGAGCGATTTTGGCTTTTCAAAGGCAGATTATGGCACATTTCGCGATACAATTTGGCAAAACTATTATAGGCAAAACTTATAAACAAAGACAAAGTGTTTATGGCATTTGTCGTGGAGAAAATGGCAAAATAGCAATTGTCAAAGTTGGTGATAAACACAAGTTTTATTATGATTTACCAGGCGGTGGCGTTGAAAATGAAGAAAGTGAGCCTGAAGCTCTTATAAGAGAATTTGAAGAAGAAACTGGCCTTATTGTTTGGCCAATTCGCCAAATGGGTCGCTCTGGTCAATTTTGGATAAATAAAGAAGTACCGTTAAATTCACTTTCAAGTTTTTATGAAGTTGAAATTACTGGTCAACCTGTAGAGCCAACCGAAGAAAATCACACACTTGTTTGGCTTACTATCGAAGAAGCTTCTAAGAAAGTACGCCACGATAGTCATGCTTGGGCTATACTCTCATTTCAGAGAGAACAATATAAAAGCGACAATCCAGCTTAAATAAATTTAATCTAAATGACCAAAATGTAAGGTGTTTTGATAGGTTTTTAATGCAAAACCCAATTATGGGTTTTAATAATCGTATTCTTTTAAAGTTTTGTGCATATTCCATTGCAATTATTTTTGTTGCAATCTTTTTGCTATTTATAAATAAAATTACAAGATTTATTGCAAATAAAGATAATTTTACAATTACTTATCAAAAAATTGATTTGCTTGAACCTGTTGCACCTAAACCAGAAATCAAGCCAAAAACTGAAATAATACAAGAAAATTCTAAAAATGTTTTAGAAGCAAACACTGTAAAGCCACAGGCTAGCCAGAATATAATTAAAACAAATAGTGAAATTATAACAAGTTCTGTGGTTCCTTCAAAAAATATCGCGAAATTCAATTCGGTTATTTATTCACCAAAAGTCCTTGAAGATGCGATTTTAAAAACCCCACAGATTTCAAATAAATCATTGGCTGTTATACATGCACTTGAATGTGAAAGAGTGGACATTAAAGAAAGACCAAAAGACTGCCCACCATCTTCAACAGCACGCAAAATTATAGAAGAAGCGCAAAAACCCAAATATACTGGTCAATTTACTAAAGGGCAAACTGTTGCAGAAATAAATGCAAAACGCTATGCAGGTTGGCGCGATAAATGTGAAACAAACAGTGGCGACAAAGCAACGATTTGTATTCCATTTGGCAAAAAGCCGTATCGAATAAAAACCCCATATGAATTATGCATGGAAAAAGGATTGGGCGGTTGTACAAGGCCGCCAATGCCAGACGGCACACAATCAAAAGCTTTGAATTATGGAAATGAATAAGGTTTATATATGTGTAATGCTGACATTAATTGTCAATTAAAGGCTATTATTTATCTTTAAAATCTCTATTATTTAAACATGGCAGATAAGTTTATTTTTGATTTTGATTATGACGTACTCAATACGCAATCAAAAGAAAAACCAATCGATTGGGTTCCTCATAAACCTTCATTTCCTGAAAAGCTTGAAGGCGGAAGGCCATTTGAACTTGTCGCACCCTATGAGCCATCAGGGGATCAGCCAGCCGCAATCGAAGAACTTGTCGAAAATATTAATTCGAATGAAAAAAACCAAGTTTTATTAGGTGTTACAGGTTCAGGAAAAACTTATACAATGGCGCAAACTATCGCGCGTTTGCAAAGACCTGCGCTTATAATGGCGCATAATAAAACCCTTGCCGCGCAATTATATGGAGAGTTTAAGTCATTTTTTCCAAATAATGCGGTTGAATATTTCGTTTCATACTATGATTATTATCAGCCAGAGGCATATGTCGCCCGTACCGATACTTATATTGAAAAAGAATCAACAGTTAATGAGCAGATAGATAGAATGCGTCATTCGGCCACTAGATCATTGCTTGAACGCGATGACGTTATTATTGTTGCATCGGTGTCTTGTATTTATGGTATTGGGTCGGTTGAATCTTATTCCAATATGACCATAAGCCTTAATGTAGGGCAGTCTTATGACATTACGCATTTATCGCGTGAACTTGTTGCCCTTCAATATAAGCGAAATGATATAGGCTTTAATCGCGGCAATTTCCGAATAAGAGGCGATGTAATCGATATTTATCCTTCGCATTTAGAAGATGCGGCTTGGCGCATAAGCTTTTTTGGCGATGATATTGAGTCAATTACTGAATTTGACCCTTTAACCGGCAAAAAGACTTCTGAACTAAAAGATATAAAAGTTTACGCAAATAATCACTATATTTTGCCAAGGCCTGCGCTTTCATCGGCAATGGCTAAAATCAAAGCTGAATCCGAAGCAAGGGTTAAATGGTTTCAAGAGAATGGTAAATTAATCGAAGCCCAAAGACTTGAAGAAAGAACAAAATTTGATCTTGAAACTATGATGGCGACGGGTTTTTGTTCGGGAATTGAAAATTACTCAAGATATCTTACCGGAAGAATGCCAGGAGAACCGCCGCCAACCTTGTTTGAATATCTCCCTGATAATGCAATTGTTTTTGTCGATGAAAGTCATGTTTCTGTTCCACAAATTGGGGCAATGTTCAAAGGTGATAATCAAAGAAAGCGAACACTTTCTGATTTTGGTTTCAGGCTTCCTTCGTGTATGGATAATCGCCCATTAAGATTTGAAGAATGGGATGAAATGCGTGGGCAAACAATATTTGTATCCGCAACCCCAGGCCCATGGGAACTTACAAAGACCGAAGGCGTGTATGTAGAGCAGGTGATAAGACCAACGGGGCTTATTGATCCACCTGTTGAAGTGCGCCCTGTTCAAGCGCATGGTCGAACTCAGATTGATGATTGTCTTGAAGAATCAAGAATTGCAATTGAAAATGGTCATAGAGTACTGGTCACTACGCTTACTAAAAAAATGGCGGAAGACTTAACCGATTATATGCATGAACAAGGGCTTAAAGTCCGTTATATGCACTCGGATGTTGATACGGTCGAGCGTATAGAGATTATCCGTGATTTAAGGAATGGTGTTTTTGATATTCTTATTGGAATCAATCTATTACGTGAAGGTCTTGATATTCCTGAATGTGGGCTTGTTTGTATTACTGATGCCGATAAAGAAGGCTTTTTACGTTCCGAAACCTCACTTGTACAAACCATTGGTCGCGCGGCAAGGAATTCAGAATCAAAAGTTATTTTATATGCCGATAGAATTACGGGCTCTATGGAACGGGCAATGCGCGAAACTTCAAGAAGGCGCGAAAAACAGATTGCTTATAATATTGCTAATAATATTACGCCAACCACCATTAAATCTGAAATTAAAGATGTGATGGAGGCGGTTTATGGTGAAGCGGCAACCCATAATTACCGAACTTCTAATGATGCCAATAAATCAATTAAACCTAGACCTGAAAATAAGCATGGTGATAATCTTCGTGCAGTAATCACTGGATTAGAGAAAAAAATGCGTGCTGCCGCCGAAGAATTAGAGTTTGAAGAGGCCGCAAAATTAAGAGATGAAATCCATGCTCTAGAGAAATTAGAGCTTGGAATTTAAATTTTAAGTTGATTAAATAAACATCAGTTTAGACATTAGCAAAAATTAATTAAATATGCCGAAAAAATACGCATTTTGGGTGTATTTCAACAGCATTTGCCCTTGATTAAAACCGCGACACAAAGCATGGAATTACATACTATTTTAACCTAGAATTTGTGAAAGAAAAAAATGTTCGGTAAGCTTTTTAACTGGTTTTCAAGCGACATGGCGATTGACCTTGGTACTGCTAATACTCTTGTTTATGTTAAGGGTCGTGGCGTAGTTCTAAATGAGCCTTCAGTAGTTGCATATTCTGTTAAAGGCGGTCGCAAGGTTGTTCAGGCGGTTGGTGATTATGCTAAGCTTATGCTTGGTCGTACCCCTGGTCAGATTGAGGCTATTCGCCCAATGCGTGACGGCGTTATCGCCGATTTCGAAGTTGCCGAAGAAATGATTAAGCAATTTATCAAACGCGCTGGCGATGATAAAAAATCATGGTTCAGAGGTAAGCCAAGAATTGTAATTTGCGTTCCATCTGGTGCTACACCTGTTGAAAGACGTGCAATCCTTGATGCGGCTATGAATGCAGGTGCGCTTGATGCAAGCTTAATTGAAGAGCCTATGGCGGCTGCTATTGGTGCGGGCCTTGCAATTGATCAGCCTTCTGGGTCTATGGTTGTTGATATTGGCGGCGGTACAACCGAAGTTGCGGTTCTTTCATTAGAAGGCATAGTTTATGCGCGTTCGGTTCGTGTTGGTGGCGATAGAATGGATGAGAGCATTATTAACCACTTAAGACGCTCTGAAAATCTTTTAATTGGTGAAACAACTGCTGAAAGAATCAAAAAAGAAATCGGTTCGGCTATGCCGCCAAGTGATGGCGTTGGTCTTATGATGTCGGTTAAAGGTCGTGACCTTGTAAATGGTGTTCCTCGTGAAGCGCAAATTTCAGAAAAATCAATTGCTAGTGCACTTGCAGACCCAGTTGAAGAAATCGTAGAGGCGGTTCGCGTTGCGCTTGAAACAACACCTCCTGAACTTGCGGCGGATATTGTTGATAAAGGTATTATGCTTACTGGTGGCGGCGCATTATTAAGAAATCTTGATATTGTACTTCGTCAAAGAACTGGCTTGCCTGTAAGCGTTGCTGATGATGCGCTTTCTTGCGTTGTTCTTGGAACTGGTAAATGCGTAGAAAATCTTGAGCAATGGAAAGGCATCCTTAGCAAAGTTTAATTAAAAGGGTGCAATAATGGTAAGACGTGGTTCGTCGCGGAAAAAAGGGCTAGGCTCTGGAACTATTACTGGAATCGTAAGTTTTGTTATCATTAGCGGACTTGCGTTTTATGTAAATTATACAAAGCCGAAGGTTTTTGAAAATATAAATGCTGATGGAATCGCGGGTGGTTTTGCGTCTGTATTCAAAGGTCCTAAAACTTGGGTTGTAAACTCTCAAAATTATATTAGTTCTTTTTTCACAAATGCTGAAGAAGTAAGGACGCTAAGGCAAGAAAACCTTGCCCTACTTGAGTGGAAGTCACAGGCGCATGCTATTGCGGAGCGTTTAGAAACCTATGAAAAGCTAAATAATATTAAATCGGAAGTTACAATTGGCACAGTCTCAGGCCGTTTGATTGCTGAGACTTCAGGACCATTTTCAAAAACTGGAATAATTAATATTGGTTCAAATAGTGGTATTGGAACAAATTGGATTGTTATTAATCAAAATGGTTTTGTAGGTAGAGTAATTTCTGTAAGTAAAAATTCATCACGCATTTTATTAGCAACCGATAATGATAGCCGTATTTCGGTTATGGGTGAAAATACACGTTCACGAGCTATGATGATTGGTGATACTTCGGTTGCCCCAGTTTTGCAGCATTTAAATTTTCCTCCTACCATGAAAAATGGCGAGTTTTTAGTGACCTCTGGCGATGATGGCTTTATTCCACGCGGTATAAGTGTTGGAACTGCTGGAAAAGCACCTGATGGTAAATGGCGCGTAATTTTGGCCACTAATAAATCGGCAATAGATTTTGTAAAAATAATTCGTCCTAATAATATACCTGCGCCTATTGATAAAGTAACTATGCCAGAATTTGGTACAGTTGAAGTTATAGAGCCAACTCAGTCAGATGTTGTTCTAAATCCCAGTGCCGGCGTACTTACGACTGCTGTAACACCTGAAGCAATTGCCCAAGCCCAAAAAATTAAACGATTAGAAATCGAAAGGGATAAAGCTTTAGTATTGGCTAAAAAAGTTCAAGAATCCCAAAATAAAAAAGCTGAAGCTAAATCAAAATCTGAAACAAAACAGATTGTACCTTTAGGAAATGAGCCTATTGCAGTGCCACTTAAACCTGAAGCTCCTGCTCAGAATCCTGTTCAAGAAAATACAACGCCTTAATGTCTAGATTTAATTATAGAGATACGCAAACCTATAATCCAAGTATTGGATATATCTTGGTTGTTGTTTTATTATTATGTAATTTCTCTGGTATTTATGTTTTTAATTTAGGATCTATCTTTCCCCTTGCTATACTTTGGCCTTTAACAATTTGGCAGATTAATCCATTTAGATTAAAAGACCTTTTGGCCTTAATTGTGCTTTCAATTCTTCAAGACTTTATTGTTTTTGATGGATTTGGAACTAATCTATTGATTAATCTTCATTGTCTCATTATTGGCTATGCCATAAGAAAGCTGACATCTTTTATTCAAGTCGGATCTTATATTGAAATTATAATAATGAGTTTAATCTATATTTTGATTAGTTCAATTTATTCAATATTAAACCAAGAAGTTTTCGACTTATTAAGTTTAGTATTTCCAATTGGTTTAGCTATAATTTTATACCCAAGAGTTTATAAATTCTTCTATTTCTTAGAGGAAGAATAATGGCTGAGAATGTCGATTTCGAAAAGAGAGCCTTAATAGTAAGTGGGTTTGGCGGCTTAGTATTTGGTGCGCTTGGCCTAAGAATGGCGCAATTACAGATTTTGGGTAATAACGAATTTAGGCTTCAAGCGGCTGAAAATCAGTTTAATTTATCGCTACTTCCTGCATCGCGTGGCGTAATTTATGATAGATTTGGTATTCAATTAGCTGTTAATCGCCGTGATTTCAGGGTTATGGTTGTTCGTGACGAAGTTGGCACAAGAGATGACTTAAACCATACTATTGATAAGGTTGCGGCCATTCTTGGAATGAATAATATTCAAGCCGATAAAGTAAAAAAAGAAGCACAGCTTGCGCCTAAATATCTTCCAACACAAATTGCATCTAATTTAAGTTGGGAAAAATATTCTAGATTAGGTACATATACAGTTTTCATGAATGGCGTTCACCCTGAAATGGGCGAAGCAAGAAACTATCCTTTAGGTGAAGCTTTTGGACATGTTGTTGGCTATGTTGCTAAAGCAAATGCCAATGAAGCGAAAGATGATAAGGATTTAAAGCATCCTGCGATAAGACTTGGTAAAGAAGGCGTTGAAAAAGCTCTAGAAAATAGACTTAAAGGTAAACATGGCGCAAAAAAATTAGAAGTAACCGCGCGCGGTAAAGTCATAAGAGAAGTTCCAGATCCAACTCTTGATCCAATTGCAGGTGAGCCAATTGTAACTTCACTTGATGCTGAACTTCAACAACTTGCATATAATCAATTTAAAGAAGGTGAATCTGGAAGCGCGGTTTTAATGGATGTTGCAACTGGAGAGCTATTGGTTTTATGTTCCGCGCCGTCGTATGATCCGAATAAATTTGTTAATGGCATTTCTTATCCAGATTATAAAGCCTATAATGAAAGCATTTATAGGCCACTTTATAATAAAGTTATAAAAGGTCTTTATCCACCGGCTTCGACGTTCAAAATGATAGTAGGGCTTGCAGCTCTTGAACATGGTGTAACAACTCCTGAAGAAGAAATAAATTGTCCAGGTTTTTTATATATTGGTAATCGAAGATTTCGTTGTATGAAAAGAAGTGGCCATGGAAGATTAAACCTGAAAGACGCAATCAAAGTTTCTTGTGATGTGTATTTTTATGAGATGGGCAAACGTCTTGGTGGTGATAAAATCGCGGATACGGCAAGGCGATTTGGCTTTGGCGAGGCGTTTGATATTGGTATACCTGGTGTTGCAAAAGGTCACGTTCCAGATTCTAAATGGAAATGGGAAAAGCGTAAGCAAAAATGGGCAATTTACGACTCGGTTAATATGTCAATCGGGCAGGGGCTTATGGTTGCAACACCGCTCCAGCTTGCGGTAATGACTGCAAGAATTGCGTCAAAAGGTAAAAAAATAGTTCCAAAACTAATACGCGACAAGGATGCCGAACGTCATATAATTTTTGAAGATATTGACGTTAATAAAGATAATATCAATAAAGTTTATGAAGGTATGGTTGCCGTTACCAATGAAGCAGGCGGAACCGCCAATCGGGATCTTGGCCTTGAAGGCGTTACGATTGCAGGTAAAACTGGTACTGCGCAAGTTAGAGCAATTAATGAATCTGATAGATCTAATAGATTAGCAAATTGGATACATAAAGATCATGCATTATTTGTTTCTTTTGCCCCTGCTGATAATCCAAAATATGTGTGTGTAATTGTATCAGAGCATGGTGTGTCTGGATCAGCTGGCGCCGCACCAAAAGCAAGAGAAATCTTAAAAGCTGCGTTAATAAAAGATCCAATTAATATGAAATCTTTTGATCCATACGAACTAAGCAAAGAAAAGGAAGATTAGATGAACGCAATAATCGCCTTTTTTATGAATGAAAATACTTCAAGTATTGGATTTAAATTAAGAAAAATCGAATGGGGCTTAGTATTAATGACAAGCCTTATTACGATTTTTGGTACTGCGCTTTTATATGGTGCGGCAGGCGGTAATTGGCAGCCGTGGGCGCTTGACCATATTACTAGATATTTCCTTTTTATAAATATTATGATTATAGTAGCGCTTATTGATATAAGAATTTGGTATCATCTTGCATATCCTGCATATGCCATAGTATTTATTCTATTATTAGGTGTTGAGTTTGCAGGTGATATAAGTCTTGGTGCACAAAGGTGGCTAAAAATTGGTCCAATAAGATTACAGCCATCGGAATTTATGAAAATTACAATTATCATGACTTTGGCGCGTTATTATAATGATTTAAATGTCCCTAATATTGCCAAGTTTAAGTATCACATTGTTCCTATTGTACTTGCATTATTCCCTACAGCTTTAATTATGCACCAGCCCGATTTAGGAACTGGATCTACTGTTGCACTTGTTGCCGCTGTAATTATTTTTATTTCAGGTATTGCTTGGCGTTATATTATTGGTTCAATTGTAACCGCACTAACAGGGTTTTATATAGCATATCACTATGTGCTTTATGATTTTCAGCGCGCACGTATAGATACTTTCCTTAAGCCAGACAGCGACCCACTCGGAAAAGGGTATCAAATTACACAGTCAAAAATTGCAATTGGCTCTGGTGGTTTTTTTGGTGTTGGATATATGAATGGAACACAAAGCCAATTGGATTTCCTCCCTGAAAGACATACGGATTTTGTATTTTCAATGCTCCTTGAAGAGTTTGGAATGTCAGGCGGGATTTTTGTACTTTTGGTCTATTCTGCGGCAATGGCTTATGGAATATGGATTGCGCTTTCGTCCAGAAGCTATTTTGGAAAATTGCTTGCCGCAGGCGTGACGTTCTTATTATTCATCTATGTAAGTATTAATGCCGCAATGATTATGGGGCTTTTTCCAGTTGTGGGTATGCCAATGCCTCTTTTAAGCTATGGCGGCTCGGTTATGCTTTCGGTTATGTTTGCAATTGGCTTAATTCAAAATGTAAAAGTAAACCGCGATAAAATAATAAATTCAGGTTTTGAAATCCGCGAAAATATTAAATAATCAATTATTTTCGCGATAGATTATCACGAAGCATATTTAATCCATTTTGCATGGTTTTTATTTCATCAATTCCCATGCCTATTTCTTCAAAAATATTTAAAGGCACGCATTCAGCATTTTTTGCAGTATCTTTGCCTTTATCAGTAAGAGTAATTCTTACTATTCTTTCATCTTCTGTACTTCTAGTTCGTTTTACAAAGCCATTGGCCTCTAGGCGTTTTAGAAGAGGGGTAATCGTATTCGATTCAAGAAATAGACTATCACTTATCTCTTTAATGGTTTGATTTGCTTTTGAATTAATAAGAATAATCGCCAAATATTGCAGGTAAGTTAGGCCAAGTTTTTCTAGATGTTTCTTATATGCCTTATTAAAAGCAAGTCCAGTTGAATAGACGCTAAAGCAAAGAAAATTGTTTAAAGCAGGATTGTTATTTTTATCACTCATAATCCTATATACCTCGCATACGATTAAAAAACAATATTGACATTCGCTTTGATTCTAATTATATATCGTATACGATTTAATCGTTTATGAATAAAGGTGATAAAATGTCTGTTAATGTACTATATACCACTTCAGCAACTGCTAATGGTGGCCGTGATGGCGTGGCAAAAACTTATGATGGCGCGCTGGAAGTTAAATTAACTACTCCTAAGGAATTGGGTGGCGCTGGCGGTGATGGCAATAACCCAGAGCAATTGTTTGCGGCTGGCTATTCTGCTTGTTTCTTGGGTGCGCTTAAAGCGGTTGCACGTCAGGAAAAAGTAAAAATTCCTGATGAAACAACCGTTAAGGCAACTGTTGGTATTGGCCCACGTTCAGAAGGTGGTTTTGGGATAACTGCGGCACTTGAAATTAATATACCTGAAATGGATAAAGAAATTGCAAAAGCCCTTGTTGAAAAAGCGCATTTCGTCTGCCCATATTCGAATGCAACTCGCAATAATGTTGATGTTGGATTAATGGTTCTATAGGCTAAATCAAAGACTTATATAATTCACTATAAGTGCGAGCACTTTCTTTCCAAGAAAAATCCGCTTTCATCCCATTAATTTGGATTTTTGTCCAAATTTTTGGGGTGTAATAGGCTTTTATAGTGCGGCCAATTGTATTTAATAGCTCTTGATAACCAAGTTTAGACAATTGAAATCCTGTAGCGACACCTGCATTAATCGCCGCAGTATTTGCGTCAATAATACTATCGGCAAGACCGCCTGTTCGCGCCACAATTGGCACGCATCCATATTTTAATCCATATAATTGAGTAAGCCCGCATGGTTCAAATCGTGATGGAATAAGAATTGCGTCCGCCGCACCCTGCATTAAGTGAGAGGTTTTTTCATCATAGCCAATAATTGCACCAATTTTTCCTTTATGGCGTTCTGCGGCGGCAAGTACAGCGTTTTCAAACGCTTTGTCCCCAGCGCCTAAAACGGCAATTCTTCCACCCATATTTATGATATCATCAAAACAATCAATAAGGACATCAATACCTTTTTGCCATGTAAGTCTTGAAATTACGCAAAAAATTGGTTGCTTTGATTTGGTTAGATTGAATTTTTCTTCAAGTTTTGCACGATTTTTCTTACGCAAAGATAGCTTTGAATGATTATATTTTACCGGTAAATCTTCATCAATTTCTGGGTTCCAAATATCATTATCAATTCCGTTTAAAATCCCAATAAGATCATTTTCACGTGCCCAAATAAGGCCTTCTAGCCCCATACCAAACTCTGAGTCAAGAATTTCCCTTGCATATGTTGGGCTTACTGTTGTGACTTTGTTTGCATAAGCAATCGCACCTTTAAGATAACTTAAATCGCCATAATATTCTAAACCTTCAATGCTTATTGCTTCGTCTGGTAAATTAAGCCATTTAAAGCAATCGGCATTAAAGCGTCCTTGGAAAGCAATATTGTGAATAGTAATTATGCTCGGAGTTTTTTGCATTTTAAGGCTTCCAAAGCGCAAATAAACGGGGGCAAGTGCCGCCTGCCAATCATGCGAATGCAAAACTTGAAAATCTAAGCCTTTTACAATTCCACCAATAAGGTCAGCGGCTGCAAGTGATAAAGCGGCAAATCTCTTCCAATTATCATCCCAATCTTTGCCATTTGCATCACTATAAGGCCCGCCATCGCGTTCAAATAGATTAGGGGATTTAATGATTATTAAATCTAAACCTTCATAATTATACGAAATTAATTTAGCAGGTTCGCCAAATAATTCTTTGTATTCATGTATGATTTTGCCATTCTTAAGCTTATTTAAAACACTAGTATAGCCAGGTATAATAGTAGTTACATCACATCCATATTGTTTTAAGGCAAGGGGCAAAGCGCCAACTACATCGGCAAGACCACCTGTTTTAATTAATGGAAAAATTTCCGATGCAACACTAAGAATACGCATTATAAATCCAATTTATCAATCATATTTTGAGTAATTAAGCATACGCCATTTTCGGTTCTTCTGAAACGTTTTGCGTCAAGCTCTGGGTCTTCACCGACAACTAAGCCTGTTGGGATTTTAACGCCGCGGTCAATAACGACTTTTGTAAGTCTAGTATGGCGACCAATTCGCGAATGAGGAAGCACAACTGCTTGATGAAGTTCTGAGTATGAGCGAACTAATACATCGGTAAACAGCAAAGACTCGTTCACTGAAGCCCCTGATATAATACACGCCCCAGACACCAAAGATGAAATTGCTTGCCCGCGCCTTCCGTCAACATCATGCACAAATTTTGCGGGTGGGGTAATTTCAGAATAAGTCCAAATTGGCCAATGCCTGTCGTATAAATCAAGTTTTGGAAGAACTTGGGTAAGGTCAATATTTGCTTCCCAAAATGCATCTAATGTTCCTACATCGCGCCAATAAGTCTCGGTTTCATTGACACCACGAACGCAAGATTTGCTAAATTGATGCGCTATAGCTTTACCATTTTTAACAATATAAGGAATAATATCTTTACCAAAATCACGGCTTGAACTTATGTCTGCGGCATCGCGTTTTAACTGCTCAATTAAGAATTTAGTTCTAAACACATAAATTCCCATAGAAACTAATGCAATGTCTGGCTTTCCTGGCATTGAAGGTGGATCGCTAGGCTTTTCTATGAAATCGGTAATGACATCCATATCATCAACTTTCATAACCCCAAATTCAGTTGCACTGGCTTTTGGGACTTCCATACAAGCAATAGTCACATCGGCACCTGAATTCACATGCTGCTGGAGCATATATTCATAATCCATTTTATAAACATGATCGCCGGCAAGTATAAGCATAAATTCGGGATTATGATCTTCAATAATGTCTATATTTTGATATACTGCATCCGCAGTACCATCATACCACTGGGTTTCCGAAACCCTTTGTGAAGCCGGTAGAATATCAAAGCTTTCATTACGCTCTTGACGGAAGAAATTCCAGCCATGTTGAAGGTGACGAATTAAAGAGTGCGCTTTATATTGGGTTGCTACACCAAAACGCCTAATACCAGAATTTAGAGCATTTGATAAAGCAAAGTCAATAATACGGGATTTACCGCCAAAATAAACGGCGGGTTTAGCACGTACTTGTGTAAGCTCTTTTAGGCGGCTTCCACGTCCACCTGCTAAGACATAAGCCATAGTATCGCGCGCTAATGGCCTAGAAATATTCCCGTACATTTTACCCTCCCAGTTTAGTTTTTATATTCAAGCATTATTGTTGATAATGATGGCAAGTTTAGTGAAATTTGACCATTTTCACAATTTTTGCCGCCTAAATTACCCATTCCTGAGCCACCATAATGAATAGAATCTGTATTTATTATTTCACACCAATATCCATCATTCGGCAATGGAATTTTATAGTCAAAAAGCGGTTGACCGCTAAAATTTGCAATAATTGCAATGGGATTTGCACCATCTGCATATCTTACCCAAGCAAAAACACTATTTTGCTTATCATCGACAATTGCCCATTTAAAACCATTATAATCACAGTCTAATTTATGAAGTGCTGGTTTGGTTTTATAAATATTATTTAAGTCTTTAATTAGGTTTTGTATGCCTTTATGGGTATCAGAATTTAATAATTCCCAATCAAGACTTCTGGCTTCACTCCATTCTCTTCTCTGCGCGAATTCTTGCCCCATAAATAAAAGCTTTTTACCAGGATAGCCCCACATAAATCCATAATAAGCCCTTAGATTGGAAAATTTATGCCAATCATCGCCAGACATTTTATTGATTAAAGAACCTTTTCCATGTACGACCTCATCATGACTTAGAGGTAGCACAAAATTCTCAGTAAAAGCATAAGTAAGGCCAAAAGTAATTTCATTATGATGATAAGAACGATGGATTGGTTCACGCGCCATATATTTTAGCGTATCATTCATAAAGCCCATATTCCATTTGAAATTAAAGCCTAAACCATTATTTTGAATATTTTGTGTAACACCTTGCCAAGTAGTGGATTCTTCGGCAATTGTAAGTACGCCTTGATTGTTCTCATTTAGCTTTTCATTGAATTTTCTTAGGAAATTTACGGCTTCCCAATTTTCACGGCCACCATCCTTGTTAGGTAGCCATTCACCAGCTTTTCGTGAATAATCGCGATATAGCATGGAGGCAACGGCATCTACTCTTAGGCCATCAATATGGAATTTTTCCGCCCAATAAATCGCATTATTTACTAAAAATGATAAAACTTCTGTTCTTTCAAAATTATATATATAAGTGGTCCAATCTGGGTGGAAGCCAAGCCTTGGATCTTCATGTTCATAAAGACAAGTGCCATCAAATCTTGCAAGCCCATGTTCATCTGTTGGAAAATGGGCAGGAACCCAATCCATAATAATACCAAGTCCTGCTTTATGAGCGCCGTCTATGAATCTAGCGAGGCCTTCTGGCTCGCCAAATCTTGCGCTTGGAGAATAAAGTCCAGTAGTTTGATAGCCCCAACTTTCATCAAGTGGATGCTCATTTAATGGCATAAATTCAATATGGGTAAAACCCATTTCACAAACATATGGAATTAACTTATCCGCTAATGTATCCCAATCAAGAAATTCACCTTGCCAACCTTTTTCCCAAGAGCCAGCATGAACTTCATATATGCTTATTGGTAATTGTTTAGCATCATTATTTTGCCAAAATTTGCGATGGACTTCATCTTGCCATTTATGATTTAAAGGACGTGTTGTAACCGACGCATTATTGGGCCTAAGCTCAGATTTAAAGGCAAAAGGATCTGCCTTAAGCGGCAATTTATTGCCATGTGTATCAAAAATTTGATATTTATAAGCGCGATTTTCGGCAATATTCGGAAGGAAAATTTCCCATATTCCTGTATCTTGACGCTTGCGCATTACATGTCTTCTATCGTCCCAATCATTAAAGTCGCCAACAATAGAAACGATTGAAGCATTTGGTGCCCAAACTGCAAAATGCATTCCATCGACATTTTGAT
Organism: uncultured Caulobacteraceae bacterium; assembly: GCA_964443435.1. Lineage (GTDB taxonomy): Bacteria > Pseudomonadota > Alphaproteobacteria > Caulobacterales > Aquidulcibacteraceae > Pseudaquidulcibacter. Next base: position 149,429 of record CAYUCW010000001.1, read on the forward strand.
GGCGTTTAAAATGAGCTCCTAAAACGTCAAAAAGCTTTAAGTGATTGCCTTCATTGATAAGATAATCATCAATTGGCCCAATAATTGGCCCAAAGCTATATGGGTCATCAATAAACCATTCATGTTTGCCATTAGAAGCACGATAACTTAAAGGCTCAATAGATTTTAAATCTACTAAGCCTTCAAATAATCCATATTCGTCAATTAAATTAAGCTCTCCCAAGCTCTTACCACTATGAGTAAAGGCTTCGGCGATTTTTGCTCCAGGTATAAGGGCACGTGCAATAATCCCATCTTTTACTTGGTGCAAACCAAGTAAAGAAAAAGGATTACCATATTTGCCACTAATTAAATTTTTAATTTCAATCGGTGTTAGGTTCAAATCACTCCCCAGATATCTGTCGCGTATTCTTTTATTGTACGATCAGAAGAGAACCATGCCATATTGGCGGTGTTAAGTATAGCTTTCTCAGCCCATTTAGAAGTATTTAAAAACTCTTTATCGATTTCTCTTTGTTTTTTACGATAAGACTCGAAATCTGCGCAAAGCATAAACCAATCTGAATTATATAAATCATGCACCAGATCTTTATATCTATTGGTATCATCCGGCGCAAAAACACCTGATTCAATAGCTGATAAAGCTTGGCTTAATTCTGAATTGGCTTCGATTATCGCCCTTGGATTATAGCCAGCCGCACGCGTGCTTGCGACTTCATCGGCGGTCATGCCAAATATAAAGATATTATCATCACCAACATGATCTTTAATTTCTATATTTGCACCATCAAGAGTACCAATAGTTAGTGCACCATTAAGGGCAAATTTCATATTTCCTGTACCTGATGCTTCAAGGCCTGCTGTTGATATCTGCTCAGATAAATCAGCCGCAGGAACAATGATTTCCGCTTTTGAAACATTATAGTTTGGAATAAAGACAACTTTTAATAAATCACCAATTAATGGATCTGAATTAATGCGTCTTGCAACATCATTTGCAAGTTTGATAATTTGTTTTGCACGATAATAACTTGAAGCTGCTTTGCCCGCAAAAATTTTAACGCGCGGTACCCAATCTTTTTCAGGGTGCGAACGAATTTGATCGTACAAAGCAACCGTCTCAAGAATATTAAGTAATTGTCTTTTATATTCATGAATACGTTTAATCTGTACGTCAAATAATGAAGCAGGGTCAATTTTTACAGATACAAGCTTTCGCGCATATTCAGATAGCTCAACCTTATTAGCATATTTTACTTCCATAAACTTCTTTTGGAATTCAGAGTCTTTGGCAAATTTAGTTAAATCTTGAATTTTATCCAAATCATCGAGGAAGCCATCGCCAATTGTTTCTTTAATAAGATTAGTAAGAAGTGGGTTACATTGCTGTAGCCAACGCCTTGGAGTAATTCCATTCGTCTTATTATTAATATGGTTTGGATAAAGTTGATGCAGGCCAGAGAATACAGTTTCACGCATTAATTCCGTATGTAATGCCGCAACACCATTTACGCTATGTGACCCTGCGAATGCAAGATTTGCCATTCTTACGCGACGCTCACCATGTTCATCAATCAAAGAAATTTGTGAAATAAAGCCCATATCATCGGGTTTAACCGCACGTGCTTCTTTCAATACTTTGGCATTAATCGCATATATAATTTGCATATGACGCGGTAATAAGCGTTCAAATAATGGTAAAGGCCAAGATTCAAGTGCTTCTGGTAATAGAGTATGATTAGTATAACCAATCGTGCCACGCGTAATTTTAAACGCCTCTTCAAAGCCAAGATTATATTTATCAATTAATAGGCGCATTAATTCAGCTACAGCCACAGCAGGGTGGGTGTCATTAAGCTGTATTGCCGCTTTTTGTGGAAGTGTTCTTATATCCCCAAAATATTGAGTATGACGCCTTAAAATGTCTTGAATTGAAGCCGAAGAGAAGAAATATTCTTGGCGAAGTCTTAATTCTTGTCCTGCACTTGAAGAATCAGCAGGATAGAGAACGCGCGTAAGACTTTCGGCACGGTTTTTACCTTCTAAAGCGCCAATATGGTCACCGGCGTTAAAGGCATCAAGTTTAATTGGGTCAATTGCATGCGCTGTCCATAGTCTTAAGGTATTTACACGTTTGCCGCGCCAACCAACAACCGGCGTATCTACCGCATTTGCAATTACTTGTTCAGAAGGAACCCAGCGCGTAACACCAGTTTCATCGGCAACTACTTCACCGCCAAATGCAACATTATAGGCACTTTCGCGACGTTCAAATTCCCAATGATTGCCATATTCAAGCCAAGTTTCAGGAAGTTCAACTTGCCAGCCATCATCGATTCTTTGGCGGAACATACCATTCACATATCTTATGCCATAACCATAAGCTGGAATATCAAGTGACGCTAAGCTTTCCATAAAGCAAGCGGCAAGGCGACCAAGACCGCCATTGCCTAGTGCCGCATCTGGTTCAAGCTCTCTTACAACTTCTAGCTCTACACCTAATGAGTCGAGCGCCGTTTTGACTTCTTCCATTACACCTAGATTGGAGAATGAATCACGCATAAGGCGACCAATCAAAAACTCAAGACTTAGGTAATAAACACGTTTAGCGCCTGCAACATGGGCGGCGCGCGTAGAAGCCATCCATCTATCAATTATTCTATCTCTTATTGTAAGTACTGTTGCCGCCATCCAGTCATGCGGTCTAGCAACATTTTTATCTTTGCCGATTCTATAGATAAGTGCATCAACAATTTTATCCGCTAGGCTGGGAGTGTTGGTTTCCGCTTCAGGCTTTGGTAAAGTTTCGTTATTTATCACTTTATACCCCTTTATTTTCTAAAATAATTTATACATGTTTGTCTTTTTGTCGCAAGAAAATCGCACTAAATTCTGAGAATACTCTCTAGTTGCTCATGGTTTAGGCTATGACTTACTGGTTTCTATTTTTTATTCTATTTAATATCTCTTTTGACCAATAATTATCTAATGCAAAGATTTCGTGAATGGTTTTGGATTGGCGGTTACGCCAATTTGGACGCTCCATATTAGTTCCTGGTAAATTAATTGGAATTTTATCCGCGCATAAATCTTCAAATTGGCTAATAATAATCTTTGAACTAGAAGAGGCAATGAAAGCGTGAATTTTAGATATTAAATCTATATCCATATTTTGCGGAATTTCATCATTATCAAGTAGGTCATGACTTTTTAAGGCGTAAATTAATTGCTGCTTTTCTTTATCGCGTTGTTTTATGGCGTCATTAGTTTCCTCTTGGGTATAATAACCTATTGCCTTGCGTTCTAAAATGTCAATATTTTCCCACCAACCAATTAGTGGCGGTAAATCATGCGTGGCGGCACAAGTAAAGCTATTGCTTGGATAATGTTCACTTGGCCTAAAACTATCATTAAGTTCAAATTGAAGCACTTTATATGAATATATATTTTGGGATTGCATCATTTCGCTAAAGCCATGAGGGACTGTTCCCAAGTCTTCACCAATTATAAGGCATTTTGATAAATGACTTTCTAATTTAAGCTCTGATAATAGATATTTAAATGGGAAATTTACATAAGTCCCATCCGCGCCATCCATGCCATTTGGAACCCAGAATTGACGCATAAGTCCCATTGCATGATCTATTCGAAGCGCACCCGCATATTTCATATTGGTTTTAAATAATTCAATATAATTTTCACACGCGGTTTCAATAAGCTTTAACGGATTATAAGGCGGTAATCCCCATACTTGGCCTTTTGGTCCCATTGGATCTGGTGGCGCACCAATTGAAATATTGCATATAATATTATTTTGATTGCACCAAGCCTCTGCGCCATCGGGCGCTGAACCTATTGCCAAATCACGGCATAAGCCAATCTCAAGATTATTATTTTTTGCTTCATTGAATTGTAAATTACAAAGGCTTTGTAAGTAAATATGATAATTAATACGTTTTTGGTTCTTGGCTTTAAATTCTTCAATTGTTTTTGAATCTTTTAAGCGATATTTTTCTGGCCATTCATGCCAATTAAGGCCATTAAACTTCTCACTTAAAGCTTGAAATGTCGCAAAATCAATAATTGATGTATCAGTATCAGTCTCAATATTTTCTAGTTTTAAATATTCTTTTTGTAGGATTTTATTTTTAAAATTCCAAACGTCTGCATAATCTATAACTGAATTTGTTTTATAAGCTTTATAACCTTCAAATTTATCACAATTAATGTAATGAGGCTCTAAGAAACGTCTATCTGATGGATAATATGGGCTTGCTCTATCTCTATTAAAAGGAAAAAGTGCGTGAAGCGGATTAATTGCAAGAATTGCAAGGCCTGCTTTTTGTGTTTCGTCTAATGCCTGTTTTAAATTTGCAAAATCGCCAATGCCTTGATCTCCATCTCGCTTAGTGGCGTATAATTGTGTACTTAGGCCAGATATTTTCTTATTTTCTAAAACTTCGGGAAGATAAGCATCTTTGGGCGCAATAGTAAGCTTTGTTATTATTTCTGGTTGATGCTCACACCAAATTTCATATCGACCAATTTTAAGGCCTTTTATTTCTTGTCTTAAATAAAGTGATTTTACTCCGTCTTTATTTATTATTTCTATTATGTTTTCTTTTAAAATTTCTATTTTGAAACTAAGATTTTCACCTTTGATATAAAGGTAATTTGAAGATAATTTATTCTGTAAAATATCAATTGAAACTTGCTCAGTTTCGTCAAAGCATAAATAAAATGGCAAAAGTCTTCGTTCAAATTTATTTGAATATTCCTTTAATGATTTAAGGCATTTTGTTTCTGTGTCACAATCATAGCCCATTGATTTAACAATTTGTTTTATGGCTTCAAATGAAACTTGGGTATTTTTGCCTGTTATGTCCCACCATTCTTTTTCAATGCCTAATGCAGTTATTAGCTTATTTAATGTTTCAGATGTCGGCAAATATTGCGCGTTTTTTGAAGTTTTCTCTCCAAAAATAATAATTGATCTTGAAGGGGCAATAAATTTTAAATCATTTATATCTAGTTTATTTGTATTTGCCGCTAAAATTTCCCATTCATAGCCATCATTTGGTATTGGAAGTATAAATTCGTGTTCTTGTTGGTTTGCATTTATAATTATGAAAACTCTATCACTATTTTTACAAAGGCAAATGCCAATTTGCTTATTTTGTGATGAATTCCATTCAAAGTCGCTTGGAAAATCGCCATTTGGATTTCGCCACTCAATATCTTTATACAAGCTATCTCTTTGAACTGTTCCTGTTAAAAACTCATTTGCATTAAGGGCAGGGTGGCTTTTGCGGATTTCAATAAGCTTTTTTGTGAAATCAAGTAATTCGGTATTTATATTTTCCCAATCAATATAAGTAATTTCATTATCTTGGGCATATGCGTTATTATTCCCAAATTGGGTTTTTCCATTTTCCATACCCATTGAAAGCATTGGTGTGCCGCGTGATAATAATAAGGTAGCGATTAAAGCTTTTTGGCTTTTTAAGCGTTCGGAATTAATATTTTCATCTGAAGTTTCGCCTTCAAACCCATGATTATTTGAATAATTATCATTTGTGCCATCGCGGTTATTTTCACCATTGGCTTCATTATGTTTTTGATTATAAGAAACCAAATCTTGCAAACTAAAGCCGTCATGCGCGCAAATGAAATTGACACTTTTTGAAGGCAGTCTTGATTTATAAATATCTTCTGAACCGCAAAATCTTGTCGCAAAATTACTTAAGCTATTTTCACCAAGCCAGAATTTGCGGATATCATCACGATATTTATCATTCCATTCAATGTATTCATCTGGGAAATTTCCGACTTGATAGCCGCCAGGGCCACAATCCCATGGCTCTGCTATAAGTTTTAACTTACTCAAGTCAGTGTCATTAATAATCGCATTTAATAATGGCGAATTTTTATCATAACCATATTTTGACCTTCCAAGTACACTTGCAAGATCAAACCTAAAGCCATGAATACCGCCAAGCCTGTGCCAAGTCCTTAAACTATCAAGTATAAGCCTAATTACTATTGGCTCGTCACAATCAAGTATATTGCCAGTTCCGGCATCATTTATATAATCAGATAAATCGCCATCTGGAAGTCTATAATAAGTTTTATTATCTATGCCTCTAAAGGATAGTGTAGGGCCGTATTTATCGCCTTCGCCAGTGTGATTAAAAACAACATCAAGAATAGTTTGTATGCCATTTTCCTCAAGTGTTTTTACGCTATCACGGATTTCATTCCAACCATTTGGTGCAAGTCTTGGGTCAGGGCACATAAAGCCAATTGAATTATAACCCCAATAATTTGTAAGCCCTAATTTCCTTAAATGATTTTCTTCTATCCATGCATTTGTTGGCAATAATTCAATTGTATTTACTCCAAGATTTTTTAGATAATTTATTGAATCTTGACTGGCTAGAGCTTTAAATGTTCCTCTAATTTCTTTTGGAATTGAGCCTAAGTTTCTAGTGAAGCCCGAAACATGCATTTCATAAATAATTGTTTCTTCTGGGCTTATTTTTGAAACTACGGCTTCTCTTATAATAGGTTTTATAATTCGCGCTTTTGGTACATATTGTGCGCTATTAATATCTGGATTTAAAATTTCTTCACATAGTTTAAAGGGACGATTTATTTCAAGCGTATAAGGATCTAGTAACAAATTATTAGGATTAAATTTATTACCATTTTTAGGGTTATCTTCGCCTTGAACTCTCAGGCCGTATAACATACCTTCTTTTGCATCATTAATATGTGCATAAAAAATATTTCCAAACTTATTTAAAAGAGGAAAACAACCTATTTCATTCTCGTTTTCATCATAAAGAAAAATATCAATCGCTTCCGCATTTGCAGAAAATACTGCAAAATTTACACCTTTTGACGTAATGCTTGCACCTAAAGGATCTGGCTTGCCAAGTGATAAATGCAAACTTTTTACTTTCTTATATGGTTAAAAATCATGCGATTAATTTTGATTATGAATAGAAAACTAATAAATTCAATTAAGAAAAAGCATTGCTTGATGTATTTTATAACATGCCTAAATTAAGCGCATTTAAAAGTAATTTATGAATTTCCTAAATGATTGTATTTTCTAAATAACTAATATAAAATCTTTGAAAAGTTACAAAGGAAACCAAAATGAAAAAAGCCTTATTAAGTGCACTATTATCATGCACTTTTATTACAAGTTCTGCATTAACTATAAATATAGTTTCTAGTTCTCTTGCCCTTGCTCAGACTAAAGATGATGCGGAAATTAAGGCTGAGAAAATGCTTGCCCAGATGACCCAAAAAGAAAAAATTCAAATGGTTATGGGGTATTTTGCAACAAATGCACCTTGGAAAAATTTTACAAGGCATCAAAAAAGTCTTGCAGATTCCGCTGGTTTTATTGATGGAATAGAACGTCTTGGTATTCCGCCGCAATATCAAACTGATGCCGGTGTTGGGGTTGCTACGCAAAGGTCCCCAACCCCGCGTGAGCGCACTGCAATACCATCTGGCATCGCAATTGCCTCTAGCTGGAACCCACAAATTGGATTTGATGGTGGTGCATTAATAGGAAAAGAAGCGCGTCTATCTGGCTTTAATGTTATGCTTGCAGGCGGTATTAATTTAATGATTGACCCAAGAAATGGTCGTAATTTTGAATATGGTGGTGAAGATCCTTTATTAGCAGGTCTTGTTATTGGCAATGCCATTAAGGGCATTCAATCGAATAATATTATATCAACTTTAAAGCATTTTGCATTCAATAATCAAGAAACAAATAGATTCTCTATTAATGTTAAGATTGATGAAAAAGCAGCTATGCAATCTGAATTATTAGCATTTAGAATTGCAAATGAAGTAGCAAGACCAGGAGCGGTTATGTGCGCATATAATCGTGTGAATGAGTTTTATGCTTGTGAAAATGATTGGCTTTTAAACAAAGTTCTTAAAAAAGAATGGGGCTTTAAAGGTTATGTAATGTCAGATTGGGGAGCTACTCATTCTACAATACCTGCTGCTAATAATGGTTTAGACCAGCAATCTGGCTTTCCTTTTGATAAGTCGGCTTATTTTGCAGACCCATTGCTTGAAGCGGTAGATAATAATCATGTTCCACAAAAACGTTTAGATGATATGGTAAAGCGCATATTATGGGCAATGTATGATAATGGTTTATTTGATAATCCAGTAAATGGTGACCAAAGTAATTTAATAGATTTTGCAGCTCACGCTAAAATTACCGAAAAAGCAGCACTTGAATCAATAGTCTTGCTAAAGAATGAAAATAACATTCTTCCACTTGCAAAATCAGTAAAGAAAATTGCTATTATTGGCGGTCATGCTGATAAGGGCGTGCTTTCTGGTGGCGGTTCTTCACAGGTTTATCCGAAAGGTGGCTTGGCTGTACCTAATGAAGGGCCAGATAGTTTCCCAGGGCCAATGGTTTATTACCCGTCATCTCCAATGCTTGAATTGGCAAAACTAACAAAAGCTAAGATTACTTATAATAATGGTAAAAATATTGAAGAAGCGGCAATACTGGCTAAAAATTCTGATTTAGTTATTGTATTTGCAAATCAATGGACCGGTGAAAGTATTGATGCACCTGATTTAAATCTACCAAATGGCGGAAATGAGCTAATTAGTAAAATTGCAGATGCAAATTCTAAAACAATTGTAGTTTTGCAAACTGGTGGCCCTGTAGTTATGCCTTGGCTTAATAAAGTAAGTGGCGTTCTTGAGGCTTGGTATCCTGGTACTAGTGGCGGCTCTGCAATTGCTAAGATTATTACTGGTGCCGAAAACCCATCAGGCGCGCTTTCAGTTAGTTTCCCTAAGTCAATTGCCCAACTTCCAAGACCTGTCATTGATGGCGATACCAAAAATGATAATTATAGAGGCAGTACTAATTATAATATAGAAGGCGCTGCAATCGGATATAAATGGTTTGAAAAGACTGGACAAAAACCATTATTTAGTTTTGGTCATGGTCTAAGTTATACTAGTTTTTCAGGATCTAATTTCTTAGCAAAAATTGATAATAACAATATAAGTACTAGCTTCACTATTAAAAATACTGGTAAAAAAGCCGGAAAAGCAATTGCGCAAGTTTACGCTTCCTCTGTTGATAATTTTTGGGAGGCACCAAGAAGATTAGTAGGTTTTAACAAAATAAGCTTAAAATCTGGAGAATTTAAAAAATCAAATATAGCTTTGGATCCAAAACTTTTAGCGGTTTATGATACGTCTATAAGCAAATATGTAATTAAAGCAGGAAGCTATAATTTGACTTTAGCTAATTCAACTGGTGAAGTTTCGCAAACTACCACGATTAATTTGAAAGAAATGGTTTTGAACTAAACTAATTATAATAAAGGGAGCATTTGCTCCCTTTACTTATGCCGACATTTCATGAGTATTTTTAAATACATTTGTATGTGGCAATAGTTTATTCTGTATAACCAAAACTGCGGCGCCAAGTGCAGGCGCATCCCCAGATGATGAAGCTCTCTTAAATCTTGTGATAGCAGGGACTTTAGAAACAAGTTTTAAATCATCAAGTTTCTTATTTAAAATATCGCATAATCTTTCCATAATAGAAGACGGAATGCGGCTTCCGATAAAGTGAATTTCTGGATTAAGGGCAATATTAATTGTAAGTGAAGGAGTAAAGAAAATATCGGCAACTTTTTGTATCCATTTATTTACGTAAACTTCGTATTCTGGATTTTCTAATTCGGTAGGCTCATTTATTTCAATTTTATTCTCACGCAAATAATTATATAATGAATAGATTGAGATAGTATCTTGTAAAGTCTCTTTACTGCCCTCAGTTACAGGTAAATATCCAATTTCACCACTCTTGTTAAATGCACCTTTGTATGATTCACTATTAATAACAAAACCACAACCAAGTCCAGCAGAAATTAAGCTATAAACAAAGCTTTTATAAATAAGTCCGTCACCAAATTGCAATTCACCAATCGCAGACACGGTAGCGTCATTTTCAATATAGCAACTAAGATTTAGAGCGTCAGAAATTAATTCTTCAATTTTTACATTCGACCATTCTGAATATTTTTCAGGACGGTTAGGGAATTCAATAAATCCAATATCATCAGGTATTGCAATTGCAATACCAATAGTTTTCTTTTTATTATTTGAATTTAAAGCGTAAAACTTCTCAGCGTTATCTATAGTGAATTTTAAAACCTCATCTGGCATAGCAAAATTAGTTTCTATTGAATCTCTATAAATGGTTTGTCCTACAAAATCCATAACTATAAAGGTAATATGGTCTCTATCAATATTTAAACCAAAACTAAAAGCACCATTTGGATTAGCAATGAATTTAGTCGCTGGCTGTCCACGTCCACCAAAAATACGACCATTCTTTTTTACTAATCCATCCGATAAAAGCCTGTTAGTGATATTAGCGATTGCAGGCGCTGTTAAACCAGTTAAACGTGACAATTCCGCACGAGTAATCGGGCCATTAGCGCGTATAGCCTGTAATGTAACTCTTTGGTTATGATCGCCAGCGCGAACAAGATTTGTCCCAGAAAACTTATCATTATTACTTGTATCGGAATTATTTGTATGTTTTATCACTATAGTCATATTTTCTAATAATTCATAATCTCAAATTTGCAAATTTTTTTTTTAATTTTGTGCAAAAACACTTATTTTATGGGGTAATTATATTAAACAATAACCAAATCGCTCTGTTGACGCCATAAATATGCTGCACCTCTTACGCCAGAAGCGTCTCCATGTATAGCTTTCTCAATGCGCCCTTGCCAATTTTGACCAAAAACATAAGACTGAATCGATTCCATTAAACCATCATAAATTTCGTCGGCAAGTGATAAGCCGCCACCAAAAACAATTACATCTGGGTCATAAGTATTAATTACTGCGGCAAGGCCTCGCCCAAGCCTATTTACAAGTCTTTTAATAGCTTGTTTAGCTTGTTCATCACCATTTCTTGCAGAATCAAATATTTCGTGCGCTTTGAGATCTTTTGAATTGATTAGATTAAACTCTCTTGCAAGACCAGTTCCTGAAATCCAAGTTTCAATACAGCCCTTTTGACCACACCAACAAGGAGCAGCTGCTTGAACTTCTTCTATAGTCGGCCAGGGAAGAGGGGAGTGACCCCATTCACCAGCAAGGCCAGATGACCCATGTAATAATTGACCATCAAAAACTAAACCGCCACCGCATCCAGTTCCTAAAATAACAGCAAAAACGCTAAATGCACCATAAGCCGCACCGTCTAATGCTTCGGATAATGCTAAGCAATTTGCATCATTTGCAAGTCTAACGCTTTTACCTAATACTTCTTCAAGGTCTTTTTTAAAAGGCAGGCCATTTAAATAAGTGGTATTGGCATTAATAAGAGTATTAGTTCTTGGTGAAACTGTACCTGGCATAGCAACACCAACAGTATAGTCATCGTTTATTAGTGATGGATCGTTTTCTTGAACTTCTAGTAATAAATCATTAATAAGCTCTTTAATTGCATTTATTGATTTAGTGTATTCGCCTGGGTTAAAAACTCGCTTACTTGCAAGCATATTACTTTTGTCATCCATAGCGGCGGCTTCTATTTTTGTGCCACCAAAATCGATACCAATATATATCGTCATAATTTTTTCCCCCGCAGCTTTGTTTTTTAATAAATAAATATAATTATCTTATTAAATAATGAATATTAATTAAAAAAATAAATCAGAACAAACTGAAAATAAAAATTTGTTTTAAATACAATTGTTTGATTATTTAAACATAAGAAAAATTATACAGTAGTTTCTTTATGTTTAATAAAAAAGGGCCGAATAATCGGCCCTTTGTTTATTCTGGGCAAACTGCGTCGCCACTATCATTAGAAGTAATTTCTATACTATCGTAAGAAATACTAAGCTTAGAGCTAGTACTAATGGCAAATGGCATACTAATTTGCTTCATGTCTTGCCCATCATTTTTAAAGCAAGATAGGCGCATTGTTAAAGTACCCCATTTACCAACTGGCGTTCTTGCAAGTAATTTATCAATTTTTCCGCCTTGAGATATATTTTCATCTCTACCCACATTAAAATTAATAGTACCAGTTATTGGCGCATCAAGGCGATAACGTAATTTAATAACCATATCACCAGTGGTTTGTCTTGATAAATCAACTTTATCACCAGTAGCCCTAGCAATTCCAAGTCCAGCACCATTAAATACTAGTTTTCTTGCAGACTCTTGTGCTGCGGCATCAATTACTGTTTGAGTGACTATGCCTTTAGGGCTTGTACCGCTTTCATTTGATTTAGTTGCACCATTTATGTCTGCAACAACAAATGACCAAGGTGCTTTAAATCTTCCAGATGTGAAAATAGTATCAAATTTAACTATACCAGTACCAGTTATACCAGAGTTTTCACTAAGCATTTCTAAATTCATTGGATTTGAATAAGTCAATCCATAGCCGTAAGCGAATTGAGGGTCATAAGGCTTAAATAAAGAATTTAATGGGCCACCATTGGCAATTTTTGGCCAAGAGAAAGACAGCTTTCCTGTAAAGTCAAAACGCTTTTTGCCTTCATTATCGCCGATTAATAGATCTGCAACACCGCCGCCTTCAGATCCTGGAAGGAATGCTGCAACAAAAGCGTCAGATGCATTAATCTCTGGATTAGTAAACATTGGACGACCAGAAAGGAATACAGTTACAACCGGAATCCCTTGGGCTTTAAGGCTCTTAATAAGCGCTAAATCTTTTGCTTCTTCTGGCTGATAATCAAGATTTGCTCTATCGCCTTGGAATTCTGCATAAGGCTCTTCACCAATTACTACTATTGCCGCATCTGGCTTTTTCGTAAATTTACCATCTACACTAAGGGTAGCTGTGCCGCCCATTTTGCTTACGGCATCTTTAATGCCGCCATAAATACTTTGACCATTAGGGAAGTCTGAATTTGAATTACCAGTACCCTGCCAAGTAATTGTCCAGCCACCTGATTGCTTGCCAATATTATCAGCGCCGTCGCCAGCCACAAGAATATTGCTTCCGCCTTTTAAAGGTAAAGTTTTATTGTTATTTTTAATAAGAACTAATGATTTTCTCACAGATTCTCTGGCGATTGCACGATGCTCAGGTGAGCCAAGATTTTGGAACTGCCCTGAAAGTGCTCTCTCTTTTGGAGCGCCTAAAGTGAATAAGCCAGTTTTGAATTTACCACGTAAAATTCTTCTTACGGCATCATCAAGACGTGCCATAGGAATCTCACCAGATTTTACTTGGGCAAGTGTATTGTGATAAAGATCTTTCCAACTATCCGGGGCCATATACATATCAAGCCCAGCATTTAAGGCCTGTGGGCAGTTAGTATTTGTACAGCCAGGTAATTGTCCATGTGCATTCCAGTCACCAACTACAAAACCTTGGAAGCCCATTCGGTCTTTTAATACGTCAGTAAGTAAATATTTTGAACCAGTAATTTTATCGCCATTCCAACTAGAGAATGAAGCCATAACCGAAACAGTTCCAGCTTCAATAGAAGGTGGATAACCGGCATTGTGAATATTAACTAACTCTTCTTCAGAAATAATAGCATTGCCTTGGTCAACGCCATCTTTCGTGCCGCCATCACCAAGGAAATGTTTTGCAGTTGCCGCAATATGACCAGGTTTAATTCCATTATCGCCGCCATCTGTGCCTTGCAGGCCTTCAACCATTTTGCCGGCATAAGAGCGAACTATCTCAGGGTGCTCACTATAGCCTTCATATGCTCTACCCCATCTATCATCTTGAGGAACAGCAACAGTCGGGGCAAATGTCCAATCAACACCTGCAATCGCCATTTCTTTAGCGGTCACTTGTCCTATTTTCTTAATAAGTTCAGGGTCGCGCATATTCCCAAGACCAATATTATGCGGGAAAATAATTGCACCAATCAAGTTTGAATGACCATGAACTGCGTCAATACCAAATAAAACAGGAATTTTTACTTTCGAAGGACGCTCAAGGCCAGCTTTCCAAAAATCATCTGCTAAATCAAGCCAAGCTTGAGGGCTAGATCTTTCATTGCCATTAGGCGCAGAATTGCCGCCCGCAAGTATTGAACCCAATGGATATTTTTTCAAATCTTCAGGTTTAATAAAAGCAATATCACCTTGAATTGTTTGACCAACTTTTTCTTCTAAAGTCATATCAGCCATTAAAGCGGTGATTTTATTTTCAATCTCTGCATCAATAAGGCCTGCATCTTTTGTAGTTGGCCATAAATTAATATTATATTTAGAAGGTGTAGCAGCAACACTTGCATTTGGCGAAGAAACTTCAGCGGCAGGGGCAGGCATAGACGATGTTGTCGCGCACCCAGAAAGTGAAACTATTGCGAAAGTCGTTATTGCAGTTGCAGTCAATAGCTTCGATTTAGAGCTTTTAAAATTTGTCATTTTTTCCTACCTTAAACTAATTTTTTATTCGATTAATAATGTAATTCAACACAATAATTAAATATATTTTATTTAATCTTAAGGCAGGTTTTTTTGTTTTGCAATATATTGTTTTAGTAAAAGTGTAAGTTTTGCAGTCTTAAAATTTATGCGCTATTTCAATTGCCATTTTACAACCAGTTTTAATGGCATTTGAAAGAATAGGGTGACCAGTACCATATGAGATTGCATCATTTTTATGCGCAATTTCTTCTTCTTTAAATTTAGTAATTTGTGATTTTAATTCATTATTTTTACCATTTAAAACGATTTCTTGTGAGAAGTAATGTCCTTCGATTACTTCTTCCACTGCGGCGGTGCATGTATGTACCGCACTTATACCAATAAGCGCAGTTGAAGTGCCAAGCAATTGAGCCATTGGTTTGAAGAATGGTTCAAAAATTGTAGGTCTAACTTTTTCAATTTTAATTTTTTCATCAAAAAAAGCTTTATGGATTAATTCGTCGTGCTCTTGATGTTCAAGTTGCTTATCAATTTGGCTTTCAAGCTTTGTGTTTTTAAATACATTTCTTTGCGCTTTGTAAATTTCAACGGCCGCCATTTCACCCGCTTGATCTACGCGAATGATAGAATCAATATCAAATGTTTTACCTGGTAATGTTGGTCTTGGTTTGCGCATATTATTTCTTAGGTTTTAAATCGAATAAGAATATAGCCGATATTATAGCATAGATTATAGATAAAATAAAATTCCAACCTGCCATAGATATGCCAAATAATGCCCATGGTATTTTGTCGCATGAAGGCATTTCCATAGGCTTGGATAATGAATCTAATAAATTTGTAGAAGTATCAATTGGACCGCCTGTACAAGAGGGAAGGCCAAGCCACCATTTTTGCTCTACACCAATATGGAAACCTGAAACAATGGCGGAATAAGCAAACCCTAAAGCTATTATTATATAAATAATGGCTTGTAATTTTATATTTTTAAAGAATTTCAAAATTATGAAGCTTATTACGCCAAAGCCAAGAATCGCCCAATAAATCTCTCGCTCGATAAGGCAAAGTGCGCAAGGCGCTAATTTGCCAAATTTTTCAAAACCATGCGCAATCAAAAGCATAATCCCAGCGATTATAGCAGAAATCAAAGGCCATTCTTTTTGTGCATTCAAACGAAGATTATTTAATTTTAGATCCATGCTTTTTATATAACTCAAATTTCAAGAAATATTACTATAATATCTTTAATGTTAAATTGTAAAAAAAATGACATTAATATGTACATTATGATTGCGAAACTTATTTTGCTTGGCTATCAACCATTCACGTTTAACCTAATGTTTTTCTAATCAAGTTTTCTTGTGCCTCTGTGGTGGAATTGGTAGACGCGCTCGACTCAAAATCGAGTACCGAGAGGTGTGCCGGTTCGACTCCGGCCAGAGGCACCAT
>CAYUCW010000002.1:0-30610 GCA_964443435.1 uncultured Caulobacteraceae bacterium
GGACTGATTGGCCTCCCCCGCACGCGGGGGAGGTGTCAGCGATTGCTGACGGAGGGGGGGTAAATTACTCACAATTATTACTTATAAGAAACCAAACCATATTTGAAAATACCAACGGAAATCTTGGGCTTTTTTACTCGATTCGTGAAACAAAATTTATTAAATCTGAATAGTTTCTCAAATTATGTATACTATTATCTATTTTATTGCTTTTGTAAAAATTAAACATTAATTGTTTTCTGAATATGCATAATTTTGCTGTATCTCTATTTTGCTCATAATTTTGAGCTAAAAATGACTCTATGGTTTTTATATATTCATAATAAGTTTGTTGCTTGCGATTTCTATTATCCTCATCTGTGGTAAAGCATGCTAAACTTATATTTTTTTCTTCTATTGATACAATTTCAGGATATTTAATTCCTAATTGAATTTTTGCTAGCTCCCTAATTAGCCAAGGAAGTAAGATCTGATTATCTTGTGAAACAAGTGAAACTGTTTCAATATTTGACATTGCTTTAGACGAGTCTCTTAGGCTAAATCCGTATAGCTCAAATATTGTAGCTAGCACTTCTACAAAGTTGTCTGTGCGCGTGTTATTAGGCCTTGATATTGAAGGGTATACGAAACAATTAGTATTAATATTTAAACTATTAAATTTGGCTTCAATATAGTTTTTGAAATCAGAAAGTTTAAGTGTATAATTCCTATCGATGAACCTCTCTAAATAACGCTCCCCAGCAAACTTATTGCCATAAGCTTGGCATACGGAATTAGCTAACTGGGATTTATTCATGCCCAAAATAAAAACAATACCTTCAACATCAAAAAGATGTTTAATTTCTTCCAGTAGTTTAATTGCATAGGTTGGACGGCATCTATCAAGTTCATCAATGATTATAACTATTGGTGCAAAGTCACCTTCTTCAGATTTTAAACTTTTAACTAGATTATTTAAGCTTTCCTTCAATTGTTTAAGTGCTTCTTGTCCATCTGCAAACTTTTTTATTCTTTTATTAAAATCACTTTCTTTACTAAATATTTCACTAACTTTTGGTGCGCCGCTTATGATATCTTTTTCTACTTCTTTAATTCTTTCTTCTAATTCTTCTTTTTCACCGCTAGCTTCTAAAGATAGTGTCTCACTCATTGCTTCTACAATTTTTGGCGTAAATATAGCGCCTAACGCCCTCAGAAATAAGCCTTGAGCACCTTTACCAATAACTTTTTGAGCTTTATTTATTACATCCTTCAAATTTTCTTTTATAATCGGCTTATCAGAAAAATAAGGCTTTAAAGCTTCCTGTAAGGTTGCCAAAAGTGCGATTAAAGGTTCATCTTGTAAATCGTCTTTCCATGCATCAATATAAGCAACTGGATGATTGATTGCCATTTGATCTGCAAATCTTTTTAAGAAGAATGTTTTACCCATTCCGTAATCGGCATCAACCGCCAATACAAAACCTTTTGAATCTTCGCGTTCACTTTTAAGCTTATAAATGCTTTCTAAATAAGCTTGAAGATTTATTGCCTCTTCTTTTCTATTAAATAAATCGGGGTTTTTGCCACCCCAAATTTCTTCTATTCTTTTGCTCATGTTTCAATCTTCCAGTTTTACCTTTGCAATCATAAGTGATTCTTAGAATCTTTAAAGCAAGAAAGTTGAATGTAAGGTTTCAGAGGTTGCACAGGATTGATTATTGACACCCTTCAGTCACCTTCGGTGACAGCTTCCCACTTTATGAGCGCGGAAAAGTTGCAGACTTTTCCGGTAACGCGAGTAAACTCGCTAACGGGAAGCAAAAGGCGACATCTTTCCTTCCCCACGCGCATTAGGGCACGAAGTGCCACTAAGCGCAAGTAAATGGGGAAGGTGGCAGAGCGTAGCCCTGACGGAAGGGGCTCTTTAAAATACCTAAACTCACTTTTTTCGGCAGTTTCCCTCTTCAATTGTCCCTGATGCGCGTTAGCGACGCAAAGGAAACAACTAGCTATTGTCAGACTTTTGAAATAAATATATAAAGTCCAAAAGAGGGATGAAATGACAAAAATTATAACTAATCGTCGGGCTTTATTGGGTGCTATTGGCGGCATAACGCTTTTGACCGGTGCAGAAACTAATGCGGCACCTGTTAAATCAAAATCTGCGAAAGCTAAACAAATTCTTGCGCCAAAACCGCCTATGGGTTGGAATTCTTGGAATTCATTTGCAACCACAATTAATGAAGAACAATCGTTGGAAAATGCCAATATAATGGCGCAAAAGCTGCTTCCTTTTGGTTATAATATTTTCACCATTGATATCCAATGGTATGAGCCAAACGCAAAATCCTATACTTATAATTCAAAACCAATCCCAAGCATGGATGAATATGGCCGCCTTATCCCTGCGCCAAATCGCTTTCCTTCAAGTGTTAATGGTGTGGGTTTTAAGGCAATTGCCGACAAAGTGCATTCGCTTGGTTTAAAATTTGGGATACACCTTATGCGCGGCATTCCGCGCTATGCGGTTGAACAAAATACAAAAGTTTTGGGCACAAATTATACCGCGCGTGATATTGCCAATACTAAAAGCACTTGCCCTTGGAATCCCGATATGTATGGCGTGGACATGAGTAAAAAGGGCGCTCAAGAATATTATAATAGCGTATTTGCGCTTTATGCGTCCTGGGGCGTGGATTTCATTAAGATGGATGATATGTCGCGCCCTTATGACGCGCATGCCAAAGAAATCGAAGCCGCGCATTTTGCAATTCAAAATACTAAAAAGCCAATAATCCTTAGCCTTTCGCCAGGGGAAACCCCAGTGGCGCGCGCTTCGCACGTGGCGAAATATGCGCAAATGTGGCGCATTTCCGATGATTTCTGGGATGAATGGCATCTTTTGAATGAGCAGTTCACAAGACTTGAAAATTGGAATGAACACCGCAAAATTGGTGCTTGGCCCGATGCCGATATGCTTCCGCTTGGTAAGCTTGCGCTTGGAGAGCGTGATACAAAATTCACTCATGATGAGCAAAAAACCCTAATGACGCTTTGGTCGATTGCCCGTTCACCACTTATTATGGGAGGGGATTTAAGGCATTTAGATGCGCATACTTTGGATCTTTTGACCAATAAGGATATTATTAATATTAATCAGAATACGACCGAAAACAGGCCGCATTTCTTAGAAGATAATACACGCATTTGGTCGGCGCGCGATGAGAAAAACCCAAATAAATATTATGTGGCCTTGTTTAATACCGCTGATAAATCAAGAAATACTGAATTTGACCTTGAAAATATCGCCAATAAAACTTGGCAAATCCGCGATATTTGGGAAAATAAAGATATTGGCGCGGCTAAAACTATAAAAACAAATGTGCCGGCGCATGGCACGGCACTTTTTGCATTAAACTAAATTATTTTGTATTAGTGCCTAAAATGCCTTTGACCGGTGAAGACCATGGCAATGCCGGCTTCATCGGCGGCGGCAATAACTTCGGCATCACGCATAGAGCCGCCCGGTTGAATAACCGAAGTTGCGCCGGCTTCAATGGCTTCTAAAAGACCATCGGCAAATGGGAAGAAGGCATCGGACGCAACCGCGCTTCCGATTGTTAATGGCTGTGGCCAGCCTGCGGTTTGTGCCGCCTCAATCGCGCGTTTGGCGGCAATGAATGCCGAATCTTTGCGGTTCATTTGCCCCGCGCCAATCCCTGCGGTCATAAGATCTTTGGCATAAACAATTGCGTTTGATTTAACATGTTTTGCCACTTTAAAGGCAAAGATTAAATCTTCTAATTCTTTGGCGGTTGGTGCGCGTTTAGTTACGACCTTTAAGTTTTCAGACAATATTGGCGCATTATCTTGGTTTTGTACCAAAAAGCCACCGGCAATAGTGCGATAATTAAGACGATTTGCGCGTGGATCTGGAAGGCCATTAGTAAGCAAAAGTCTAAGATTTTTCTTTTTGGCGAAAATTTCTTTGGCTTCTTCGGAAATAGCAGGGGCAATCACAACTTCGGTAAAGATTTCCGACATTGCGAGTGCAGTTTCACCATCAAGAAGCGTATTAACCGCAACAATGCCGCCAAATGCCGAAACACTATCGCAAGCAAGCGCGTTTTTATAAGCGGTTAAAAGGTCAGATGCCACCGCAACACCGCAAGGATTGGCGTGCTTAATAATCGCCACCGCTGGTTTATTAGTATCAAATTCGGCGATTAATTCGTAAGCGGCATCGGTATCATTATAATTATTATAAGATAATTCTTTGCCTTGGAATTGAGTAGCACTTGCTATACCTGCGCGTTTTTCATTTGACTTATAATAGGCGGCCGATTGGTGCGGATTTTCGCCATATCTTAATTCGGCAGTTTTTACGCCGCCATAAGTTCGGTATTTAGGTGCGGTTTCGCCCAATTGCTCAAAATACCAATTTGAAATTACGCTATCATAATATGAAGTGCGCGAGTAAGCGCGCGCCGCCAAAAGCTTGCGGGTTTCATGGCTTGTGCCGCCCTGTAGCTCAAGGTCTTTTAAAACTAAATCAATATCATCATCATCGGTGGCAACTGCTGTATATTCATGATTTTTTGCGCCTGCACGTATCATTGCCGGGCCACCAATATCAATATTTTCAATTAATTCATCAAAGCTAGCATTTTTTTCGAGTGTGGCTTCGAAGGGGTATAAATTCACCCATAATAAATCAATGCCATTAATGCCATGCTCTTGCATTGCTTTGGCATGTTCAGGATTATCGCGAAGCGCCAAAAGCCCACCATGAACATTAGGGTGTAAAGTTTTAACACGGCCATCCATCATTTCAGGAAATTTTGTAATTTCTGAAACATCAATAACCTTATGACCCAAGTCTTTCAAAGCCTTAGAAGTGCCACCAGTTGATAAAAGCTCAACACTATTTCTAACCAAAATTTCGGCAACACGCGCAAGTGAAGTTTTATCAGAAAGCGAAATAAGGGCGCGCTTAATGGGGCGGATGCTTGAAGTCATTTTAAAAGCCTTAAGAATTATATGATCAATAATATTCGTTAGGTTTTGGCTTAAACTCTGGGACTAATTCTTGCAAGGTTTTTACTGCCTCTTTGATATTATTTTCGGCAGCATAAGACAGTATTTTATTGATTAATTCATTAGTATTAGAAGGTAAAGCCGCACTTGGTTTTGCATATAAAATACCATCTATATCAGAAGATGATACATGCTCACTCTCATAGAATAATTCTTCATGAAGTTTTTCACCAGGGCGAATGCCAACTTCGATAATTTCAATATCGCGATTTGGCTCATAACCTTTAAGTCTTATAAGGGTTTCGGCAAAATCAATAATCCTTATAGGCTCACCCATATCAAGAACTATTAAAGGCTCATTCTGTTCAAGTTTTTCTTTTGAATTATTGGCGCCAAGTGCCGCCGCTTGAATTACAAGCCCTGCCGCTTCATCAACGGTCATAAACCAGCGCGTCATATTTCTATGAGTTATAGTAAGTGGGCCCATTTGTGAAATTTGGCGTTCAAATAATGGCATAACAGATCCAGAAGATCCAAGCACATTTCCAAATCTTACCGAATAAAAACCGCTTTTTTTAACGTCAAAGCATTTTCTTATATAAAGCTCTGCGGCGCGTTTTGCTGCGCCCATCATATTTGATGGATTAACCGCTTTATCGGTTGAAATAAGAACGAAAACTTCGGAATTATTTTGAAGTGCCGCATCGGCAAGGTTTTTTGTTCCGCCTAAATTCACATTTATTGCCACCATTGGGTGACTTTCAAGAATAGGAACATGCTTATTGGCGGCGGCATGAAGAATAATTTGCGGCTTATATTTATTAAATAATTCATCTACCTGATATTTATCACGAATATCAAGCAAGCGTGAAACTAAATTAAGTGCCGGAAATTCTTCGCTTATTACTTGATTTATAGAATAAAGATTATTTTCCGAACTATCGACAAGTATAAGTTTTCCTGGGTTGAAAGTTGCAATTTGCTTAACCAATTCACTGCCGATTGTACCGCCTGCACCAGTAATAAGAACAATCTTTTGATTAATAAGCTTTTGCGGTAAATTATTATTAAGCTTATGGCGTTTACGGCCCAATACGTCGGCAGGATTCACTGCGCCAAGACTTTTAGAACCAATTTCAGGCATTCTTGCAATCTTGGCATTAGTTTTAGCCATAACATTCATTGCCGCTTGGCTTACGTCACCAATATGGACATCGCCCACCATAATTATGCGAACGTCTTTGTATTTTTTTTGCGCAGATTTAACCAGACGCATTAAAATCTTTTCAGGCTCAGAGCCATCATAAACTCTCGCACCCGCAAAAACCTTATTAATATGATTGCCAAATGTAGACACAATTGCAATGGGCCTAAAAGGTAAAGGGCCGAGCTTTCTTATTTCATGTATAGATTGCGATACACTATCGGTAGTGCCAACAATAATTGCCGCCGGGGCATCTTTTTCAACGGGCCTGAATAAAGCTTTAAGAGCAGTAATATTGCCGCCACCTGCGAGAATTCTTGCAAAGCCTCTGGTTGCCAAAATAAAGGATAGCATTAATCCCATTGCTATAAAGGTTTCAGATGGGTAAAACTCTGTTTTAGTATTTATAGCCAATAAAAAGTGAATTAATAAATTAAGCAGACTTGCAGATATTACCGACTTTAGAATATCAAAAATATTATCAAGTGTTGTCCAGCGCCATACCGATTGATTGGTTTTTGCAATTATTGAACTTATGATGAATAATGAAAGATACGTCGTAATCTTAAAAAGTTCAATTTCAGGCTTTATATTAACATCATGGCTATCAAATGGGATATTAATTGCGATTATAATTGCAATTAAGGCAAATATAATATCAGCAAAAAAGCCTCTTGAAAAAATTGCCCGCAAAGTATTTGTCAATTATAGAACCTTATTTTTATTATCAACTATAAATAGAACACATACCGCATGCGTTAATCTAACTTTATACCTAAGTAAAGCTATATTTTTTTATATTGCAATTGTATATATGTCCTATGAACGCAAATCCTTATAATAATCGCATATTAGAACTTTCAACCTCAATTGGCAATATAAAATCAATTGAAGATTTTATGGCTATAGAATGTGGAAAAAGCCAAAAAATTCAGCAGGCTAAGAAGGTTTCTAAGATATGTGGCTCTGAAATTGAAATTGCAGTTTTAAGCGAAAATAATATTGTCCTTGATTTTGCAATCAACCCTAAAGCCTGTGCCTTGGGGCAGGCAAGTGCATCAATCCTAAGCCATAATCTTTTAGGCGCATCTTTAAATGAAATAGAAAAAGCGCGTGATGAGTTATTTAAAATGCTGAAAGAAGGTGGCGATTTTCCAAGTGGAAGATTTTGGGAATTACGTTATTTAGAGGGTGTTATTGATTATAGGCCAAGGCACGCATCGGTATTATTGGCATGGGATGCCGCAATCGACGCGATAAAATGAAATTTATCTATTTTCTTTTTGTAAGCTTTTGGTTATAAAGGTTTCATGAAAAATATTCTGGCAATTTTGACGACTACTGTTTAATGCCGGCGGCGCGTGTGGGTACGCCGCAACGGCAGGTATTTGCCCACAAGAGCCCTTAATTTTCCTTAATACTAATGAAGAGATTTAGACTATCTATTGCTGCAAGAATTTTATTGTTTTTACAAAAAATATATAAATTCACTTTAAGCCCACTTATAGGTCAGCAATGTCGATATTTACCAACTTGCTCAGATTATGCGGCAGAATGTGTTAAATTGCATGGTGCTTGGCGTGGTTCATGGCTTGGGTTTGCAAGGGTTTGCAGATGTCACCCCAAGGGCGGCTCTGGTTTTGATCCCGCACCAATAAATATTGAAGATCAAAAATGGTATATGCCTTGGAAATATGGAATTTGGAAATTTGAAGATCAAATGAATATCAAGAAATAAAAGAATAGTAGAAAAAATGTTTAAACTAATTTTTCCCGATGGCGCAGAGCGCGAATATGAAAATGGAACTTCCCCACTAATGATTGCAGAGGGGATTTCAAAATCTCTTGCAAAACGTGTAGTGGGCGCAAAAATTAATGGCGAAATTTGGGATTTATCGCGTCCAATAAATCCAAGCGATACCCCACAATCTTTTGAGCTTATTAATAGAGATACTCCTGATGGACTTGATATAATCCGCCATGATGCGGCGCATGTTATGGCGCAAGCAATTCAAGAATTATACCCCGATACGCAAATCACTATTGGCCCAAATATAGAAGATGGCTTTTATTATGATTTCGCGCGCGAAGAGAAATTCTCAAGCGATGATTTTGCCAAAATTGAAAAGAAAATGGCTGAAATTGTCGATAGAGATTTGCCAATTATTCGTGAAGAATGGGAACGTGATTTTGCAATAAATCATTTTAATGAAATCGGCGAAAAATATAAAGCGCAAATTATCGAAGACATTATTCCCGAAGGCGAAACTTTAACTATTTATAAGCAAGGCGATAATTGGAAAGATTTGTGCCGCGGGCCGCATATGCCGTCAACCAAATATTTGGGCAAAGCCTTTAAGCTTATGAAACTTGCAGGGGCATACTGGCGCGGTGACGCTAATAATGCACAGCTTCAAAGGATTTATGGCACTGCTTGGGCTGATGAAAAAGGCTTAGCTGAATATTTAACCCGCCTTGAAGAGGCCGAAAAGCGTGACCATAGAAAACTTGGTAAGCAATTAGATCTTTTCCATATGCAAGAAGAAGCCAAAGGAATGGTGTTCTGGCATCCTAAAGGCTGGACTATTTATAGGCTTCTTGAAGATTATATACGCCGCATGACCGAAAATGCTGGCTATGTAGAAGTTAAAACTCCGCAATTGGTTGATAAAGGTCTTTGGGAAGCTTCGGGGCATTGGGAAAAATTTGGCCATGCTATGTTTACTTGTGAAACTGTAGAAGATGAAATTCTTGCGGTAAAACCTATGAATTGCCCATGCCACGTACAGATTTTCAAGCAAGGCCAAAAATCATACCGCGATCTTCCATTAAGAATGGGTGAGTTTGGTTGCTGCCATCGTTTTGAGCCTTCGGGCGGCCTTCATGGTATTATGCGCGTAAGAAACTTTACCCAAGATGATGGTCATATTTTCTGTCGTGAAGACCAAATCTTTGCAGAGACTAAAGCTTTTTGTGAATTATTGCGCACGGTTTATAATCATTTGGGTGTAGAACTTCATTCGGTTAAGCTTGCGCTTCGTCCAGATGTTCGTGCTGGCACTGATGAAATTTGGGACAATGCCGAAAGCATGCTTAAAAACGCCGCCGAAGCAGCTGGTGAAATGGTTGAGCTTTTACCAAATGAAGGCGCATTCTATGGCCCGAAACTTGAATTCCACTTAAAAGATGCAATCGGAAGAACATGGCAGTGCGGCACTTTACAGCTTGACTTCGTGCTTCCTGAAAGGCTTGGTGCGGAATATACTGGTGAAGATGGTAATAAGCATCGTCCGGTTATGCTTCACCGCGCAATTCTTGGCACATTTGAAAGATTCCTTGGAATTTTAATTGAAAATTATGCAGGTAATTTCCCATTATGGCTGGCACCTGTGCAAGTAATGGTTTCAGGCATTACTTCAGATCAAGAAACATATGGTCGTGAGATTGTAAAACTTCTTAAAGCCAAAGGAATTCGTGCCGATATTGATACTAGAAATGAAAAAATCAATTTCAAAATCCGTGAACACTCACTTGCCAAAGTTCCTGTAATTGCGGTGGTCGGTAATCGTGAGGCCGAAGAAAGAAAAGTAACAATTCGCCGTATTGGCTCTCCGGATCAAACAACCTATGCATTAGAAGAGGCAATAGAAATGATTATTAAGGAAGCCACTCCGCCAGATTTGAGAGATTAATGCAAACTGACGCAATTAATAAAGAAGCCTTAAATATTAAAGGAAAAATCCTTGCTATTCTTGGGGTTTTCTTAGGGTATTTTACTTTTACAGGTGGGGTTGACCTACCTGTGCTTGTTGTTTTTGGTGTTTTTGCAATTTATCCATTTGCTTATAAAATACCAAAATCATGGCCTATATATTTAATATATTTAATGCTTCTGACTTATTTTGCCGCAACGCGTTTTATATTTAAAATTGATGAAGCTCCGCCGCTCAATAATACTATAAAGACGTTTATATCAGGGGCTTTATTTTTACCTTTAATGTTAAAATTATATGATGTTAAAGATAGAAATCTTGTAATTGCACAAAAATTTCTAGGATTTGGTTTTATACTTGCGCTTGCGGTTTTAGTATTTGAATCCGTGAGCGGATATTTTATTTCAAGTATCTTCGAAAGCAGCCAAGGCCCAAAACATATGGAGCGTAATCTTGGTCGCGGTGCATTTATATTAATTGCTTTATTATGGCCAGTTCTTGCATCAAAAGAAAATGGGTTCTCAAAACAAGTCAAACTTATATTATTCATTTTAACAGGATATATTTCAACACGCTTTGATATAAATCTGAATATAATGGCTTTTGTAATTTCCGGATTAGTTTATTTATTGGCCAATTATTATCCAAAAATAACACTTGGATTAATTGGCCTAAAAGCGTTTTTACTAGTTGCACTTGCGCCGCAAATTTATGGTTTTATTGCTAGTTTTAGTAAAAACCTATATGCAGGGAATATGCCGCTTTCTTATGAAAGGCGCGCCGATATGTGGCTTTATGCGATTGATAAAATTAAAGATAAGCCATTTTTTGGACATGGCCTTGATTCATCTAAAACTTTTAATGAAACTGTTTATCTTGGTGGTTTTCCTTGGGCGGCAATTCAAAATCATCCACATTCTGCCCCGCTTCATATTTGGCTTGAAGGCGGTATAATTGGCGCATTTTTCTTTTCTTGTATTATTGTTTTTGGTTCAATAAGACTTATTACAAATATTAAACCCAATCAAACTAATGCAAATGCATTATGCGCTAGCTTAAGTGTGATTTTATTTGGTTGGGCGCTTACTTATGGCATGTGGCAACAATGGCTTTGGATTTTAGTTTTCTTAAGTATTGCCTATAGTTATTTAGCATTTAAACATAAGCCAATTGAAGAGTTTGAAGAATTATAATGACCACTGCAATCATTATAATTACCTATCATACTGGCGAAATATTATTTGATAGCTTGAGGGCTGCTTTATTAACTAAAGCCGAAGAAGTTATAATTGTGAATAATGGCAATCCTCAGGAAGTAATTACAAGGCTTAAAAGCCTTGATGCTAGGGCTAAGATTATTACTGGACATGGAAATATTGGTTTTGGCGCGGGCTGTAATCTTGGCTCAAGAAATACGAATTGTGAAAATCTTTTATTTTTAAACCCTGATGCAGTTTTACAAAATGATGCGTTCACAAATATTATTAATAGCCTTAAGCCCAAAACCCTAATAGGCGGCATTATTATTGATGAAAATGGCAAAGAATTAAGAGGATCAAGGCGCGGTGAATTAAGCTTTAAAAGCTTTATAAATCCTAAGAGCTTTAACCTTGATTATCAAGATTTACCAAATAAATTGTTTGAAATTCCAACAATTTCAGGTGCATTCTTTGCTATTAAGGCCAAAGATTATAGTGCAATTAATGGCTTTGATGAAAGATATTTCCTTCATGTTGAAGATATAGATTTATGCAAAAGATTTAGGGCGTATGGAAAAATCTATATAAATCCATTTGCCAAAGCAATTCATATTGGGGGCACTTCAAAATCACCTAAACTATTGATTGAATATTATAAATTCAAAGGCTTTATTCGCTATTTATGGAAATTTGAAAATAAGTTACTAACGATTCTTTTTTCGCCATTTTTAGGGCTTATGCTTTTTTTTAAAACTATATTTAGATTTTAATTTACAATCTTAAATTTTCCCCTATTTAGAGAATGGGGAAGTCAATGAAAAATATTAAATATTTAGTTTACTCTTTGGTCGGATTTTTTTTATTTACGATTATTGCAACTAATACTATGGCGCAAAGCGTCGAAAATAAGTTTCATGGTCATATAGTAAAATATGATTCACTAAAAACTGATAAAGAAAAAAAATCATTCTTGCGTGTTTTAAGCCCACAAGAAGGCATTATTCCTATCCCCGAAGCTAAACTAAAACTCAATTTACAAAACAAATATTATTTTCTAAATCAATCCGACGCAAATAAAATTATTACTGAAGTTTGGGGCAATAAACTTAATTCAAATACTGAAGTCCTTGGAATGATATTGCCATTAGGTCAGACAGCATTTGATTCTTGGGGCGCGATAATTTCTTATGATGCTATAGGTTATGTTTCTGATGTAAAAGCAAAATCCCAAAATTATGCTTCTGTGCTTTCTGAAATGAATAATTTAGATTTTATTTTGCAGCCTTTTTATGATGAAAATCTAAAAATTTTAAGCTGGGCAAATAGTTTAAATAATAATGGTAAGCCCAATAATGCAATTAATTATAATCTTAGAATTCTTGCCCGTTATGGTGTGGTTAAAATTAAAATAGTTTCTAATCGCGATGATTTAGAATTAATTAAAAAAGAAGCCAATCTTATTTATGACACCATAGAAATTAATGAAAATGCTAAGTATAGTGATTATATAATAGGTGATAAAAAATCAAACTTAGAATTGGCGGATTTGGTTTCAGATGCCAAAATTAGAAATTCAGACATAATTCTGTCATTTCTTTATTTTCTAGCAAAATTTGGGAAAATTATTATTATTGGGCTTGGCACTATTTCAATTATAATTGCTATATATTATTTGAAATTTTCCAAAACTAAAAAACCTTTAAAAGCCTAAAAAATATAAGTTTTCTTTAGGCTTTAGGTTTTAAAACCCCAATATGAATTATAACATCATCGCCCTTGGAATAATTAAGCCCTTTTATTTGGCGTAAATCATGAAATTCAAGATTTTTTAAGCCTGATTTGAATTTTTCAATTTCTTTTTCCTCAATTACAACTGGGCTATTTGGTTTTGCAAATCTAAGTGCGTTTATGGCGCTATCAAGCCTTGAATCAGTGCGAGTAAGGAAAATAAGGCTTGGCTCTTGATATCCGCTTCCTACCAAAACAGGGGTATTATTAATTCTTGGGTGAAGCTTTAAATCTATTAATTCATTTGAAATTTGTTCGGAAAGATTAAGAGGTGCAAAATTCGGAATAAAATAAGCCTTGGTAAGATTGGCAAATAAAACCGCGCTTGCAATTAAAGCCAAAACTGAAAACTTATTATTTTTCAAAACCATGATAAGCGCGATTATTGAGCTTAAGAAAACCACCAAGAATATAAGTATTTCAATATTTAGGAATAATTTTTCTTCATCAATAATAAGCGGTATTGCGGCAATTGCTAAACTCGCAATAATAAACAAGCCAATACCAATCCATTTTGCCCATTTAATAAAATGACCGCGCATAAGCCCATAAGCCATAAGAATACAAATTGCGAAATGTACCGGCAAAGTATAATGAACAAGTTTTGCCGGCATTGCTTCAAATACAAGCCAAGCGGGAATTATAATCGCCACTAAAAACTTTATACGGCTATCAGCGAAATCTTTTATTGCCGCCCTAAGCCCTGCAAGCAAAAATAGGCATGAAGGCCATAAAATAATTGGCGATAATAAAATATATACCCCTGGCGGCTGTGATTTATTTTCATGCTTGCCGCTTATTTTTTCGCCCAAATCCTTGCCAATTGCATCAATATAAAACTGCCCATTAGTTTTTATGCCAATCATAATAAACCATGGAAGTGTGATTAATAATAAAAGTGCAAAACCTTTAAGGTTTAATATTGGTTTTGCCCATTTTATATCGCGCTCGAGGATTGCCAAAAGGGCAATCATAAAACCTATGACCATTGGACCAACTGGCCCTTTTATAAGGATTGACATAGAGAGGCCAAACCAGAAAATTAAATTGGTTTTGTTCTCAAATCTAATTTTTGCAAGCCCATAAACACTAAGGGCGATAAAGCCTGCAAGCATGGCATCGGTTTTGGCAATATGGGCTTCGGTTGATAATAAGACAGAAATCGAAAGAAAAATTGCCGCTAAAAAACCAATTCTTTTATCAAAAAGCTTAGATCCCAATAAGAATGTTGAAATCGCCGCAAGCATTGCCCCAAGCATTGATATAATCCTAAAACCAAATGGGGTTCTTGTGTCAAAATCCTTTGTTAAGCCAGCACTTATTGATTGCATCCAATGTATGCCAACCGGCTTTTTATTGCGCGCTTCGTCTTGAAATCTTATATTTATAAAATCTTTTGTTTCAAGCATTTGGGTGGTCGCTTGCATATAACGCGCTTCATCTCTATCAAGGGGCTGTAAATTAAGTGCAGGGAAAAGCGACATTCCAAGAATAATGCCAATAATAATTAAA
This sequence comes from uncultured Caulobacteraceae bacterium, assembly GCA_964443435.1. Taxonomy (GTDB): domain Bacteria; phylum Pseudomonadota; class Alphaproteobacteria; order Caulobacterales; family Aquidulcibacteraceae; genus Pseudaquidulcibacter. The sequence continues at coordinate 14,436 of CAYUCW010000002.1, forward strand.
TATGGGCGTATTCCTTTGGTAAGATTATCAAAAAAAACCATTAAATGCGCCCTTTACTATTTTATTTATACAATAATTATTGTAGCGATATTTATATTGATTGCCATCAAAATAATAGAATAATAGACATAAAATGATTGACCCCATAAGCTTTACTCAAGAATTAATTCAGAAGCCATCTGTTACCCCAATAGAAGCAGGCGCACTTGATTTGCTTGAAAATGTTTTAAAATCGCTTGGATTTAAAACCAAAAGATACAAATTTGAGGATGTTGATAATCTTTATGCGCGTCTTGGCACGGATGCCCCTAATTTTTGTTTTGCAGGTCATACCGATGTAGTGCCGGTTGGCGATTTGGCAAAATGGTCAACCGATCCTTTTGCGGGCACTATAAATAATGGGGTTTTAATGGGGCGCGGTGCCGCCGATATGAAAAGCGCGATTGCCGCATTTGCGTCCGCCACCGAAATCTTCATCAAGGATAGTTTTAAAGGCTCGATTTCATTTCTTATTACTGGCGATGAAGAGGGGGTGGCGATAAATGGCACTAAAAAACTTCTTGAAGCCATCACAAGTGAAGGCGAAATTATAGACCATTGTATAGTGGGTGAGCCGACTTGCCCAAAAATTATGGGCGATATGATTAAGAATGGCCGCAGAGGTTCTATTAATTGCACTATTCATGTGAATGGCAAACAAGGTCATGTTGCATATCCGCACCGTGCAATAAATCCAATCCCTGCGCTTATTGAATATTTATCAATTATCCAAAATCATATTCTTGATGAGGGCGCCGAAGGTTTTCAGCCTTCAAACCTTGAGATTGTAACCATTGATGTGGGTAATCCTGCAACCAATACAATACCACAATCGGCAAGTGCGCGCGCCAATATAAGATTTAATACAAATCACTCTGGTGAAAGCCTAAAAGCTTGGTTTGAATCAGTTCGCGATAAAGTGGCGGCAAATTTTGCGGGTGAAATCACACTTGATATAGTAATTTCAGGAGAGCCATTTTTCACGCCGCCTTCAAGATTTACTGATATTATTCAAAGCTCGACCCAAAAAGTTACAGGCATTTTGCCAGAGCTTTCAACAACAGGCGGCACTTCGGATGCGCGCTTTATTAAAAACTATTGCCCAGTATGTGAATTTGGGATTGTTGGCGCAACACTGCATCAAATTGACGAAAATGTGAAAACGGAAGATATTATTAAGCTTCGTGATATATACTTAGAGATACTAAAGCAATATTTCTCGTAATAATTGTGCTTTAAGAATGAAAGAGGGTAAAATGGAAACTGAAATTAGCCTTATCATCGCGGGTGCTTCTGGCGCTATGGGCAAAGCCTTATTAACTATGTCATCAAATGACGCGCGCTTCGCGCTTAAAGGCGCAACCGATAGAGCCGATAGCCCAATTATAGGCATTAATATTCATGGTGCATGGGTAACAAGCGACCTTCGCGAATTAATTGGCGATGTTTATATTGATTTTACCATTCCCGAAGCAACGCTTGCCGCGCTTAAAGTTTTAAGAACTTCAAATGCCAAAGCCGCAATTATTGGCACAACTGGCTTCACACCAGAGCAAGAAGAAGAAATCGCCGAACATGCCAAGCATTTGACCATTGTTAAAACTGGGAATTTTTCTTTGGGCGTTAATTTGCTTTCAGGTTTTGTCAAAAAAGCCGCAGAAATTTTGGGAGAAGGCTGGGATATTGAAATTATCGAAGCTCATCATAAACGCAAAATTGATGCGCCATCTGGCACAGCACTTCTTCTTGGTGATGCGGCGGCCAATGGGCGCAATAAAAAACTATCAGAAGTGAGAGTTCCGGCGCGTGAAGGCATCACTGGTGCACGGGTTAATGGCACGATTGGCTTTTCAGCCATAAGAGGCGGCGGCATAATCGGGGAGCATGACGTAAGATTTGAAAGCGAAAGCGAAAGCATAATCTTTACACACCGCGCCCATGACAGAAGCCTTTTTGCCAAAGGCGCATTAGAGGCCGCGGCTTGGGCAGTTCACCAACCGCCAGGGCTTTATAATATGCATGATGTTTTAGGCTTATAATTAAGCCTTTAATATTACCGCTTGGGCAACAATATTTGCTTTAAGGCTTTTATTATAAGTAATGCTTGGGCTTCCATAAAGCTCATAGCCATCATCTAATGCTTTTGAAACTTTTTCACAAAAGCTTCTGTCGTCTATGCCAGTTAATAAGCGATATTTAAGTTTTTCAGGGATTTCGTTCATTTTAATCTATTTCTTTTTAAGGCGGATTGCTTCACGTAAATGACCGCGAATAATTAAATTTGCCGGTTCTTTGGGTTCAAGCTTAATTGCTTCTTCTATATCTTGGCTGGCAAGATCAAATTTTTCAAGCTTGGTTCTGGCTTCGGCTCTAAGCCTTAAACCAAGTGGGATAATCCCCTTTATTTCCATAGCTTTAGTAACATCATTTTCCGCGCCAAGATTATCGCCAAGCATTAGATTTGTTCTTGCCCTATCGATAAGTAAATTAGGCTCATCTGGGCTAAGGGTTAAAGCTTCTTCAATTGAAGATTTGGCATCAATCGGAAGATTTGCCAATAAAAATGCATTTGATGCTTTTATAAGCATGCTTAATTTATCTTCTTTATTGCCGATTTGAGTATCATGCGAAATTGTCACAAGCCGTCTTGCACCTTTTTCATATTCGCCCATGCCAATTCTTGAAACCGCCATGCAATATTCGGCAAAAATTCCGCCGCCATGGAATTTCCACATGCGACCATCTTCTAAGGATTGGGTTGGTTGTGTGTTTGCTTTTTTTAAACAAGAATGAAGCTTGTCTCTTTCGCCTTCGAACTCTTTGGCGCTTGCGTTATTTGCAATAAAAAGAATAATGCTTGTTAAAAATATGGTTTTGAATTTCATGCGCCTATTAAGCATTTTTTGAAAAAATAATCTTGTGAAATTTCAGCAATAAAAGCAAAATCGCATTTATTTGGGAATTGCCGGTTCTGCTATTAGTTCTACTTGGCTTTAGGTGAGCTTGTAATTATAGTAAAAAGCAATAAATAACAAAACTCTATCGCGCAATAGCCAATAAAATCATAAAAGGTTCGTAAAATGACAAATGAAATCAATAATTCATCAAGCTTTGCACAAAATAAAACTAAGGTAAGTGTAATTACGGGCTTTTTGGGCGCGGGAAAAACCACATTATTAAATAATATTCTAAGCAATCCAAATGGCAAAAAATATGCCGTCATAGTTAATGAATTTGGCGAAATAGGTATTGATAATGACCTTGTTATTGGCTCTGATGAAGAAGTATTTGAACTAAGTAATGGCTGTGTTTGCTGTAATGTAAGGGGCGATTTAATAAGGGTTCTGGGCGCACTTATGAAGCGGAAAAATGCTTTTGATGCGATTATTGTTGAAACTACGGGCCTTGCAAACCCTGCGCCTGTTGCCCAAACTTTTTATGCCGATGATGATATTGCAAGAAAAACATCGCTTGACGCCATTATAACACTGGTTGATGCCGTGCATGCACTTGGTGTATTAGGTGAATATGATGAGGCCATAAGTCAAATTGCTTTTGCCGATATTATTGTCCTTAATAAAATTGATGAAGTAAGCGAAGAATGGAAACAAAAAACTATTAATGCAATTCGTCAGATTAATAAGGGCGTGAAAATTATTGAAACTAATAATTCAATAGTTAATCATGAAGAAATTTTGGGAATTGATAGTTTTTCTATAGATAAAATGAATAATCTTGATGCTTATTTTGAAAAAGAACATCACCATCATCATGATCACCACCATGACCATGATGAAACTTGCGATCATGAACACCATCATGCCGATCATGTACATGATGAAAATTGTAATCATGACCACGATCATGACCACCATGACCATGATCATTTTAATGGAATTGAATCAATTGCTTTTGAAGTGAAAGAAAGATTTAGCGAAGAAAAATTTGGAAATTGGTTATCAACTATTGTTGATATTTATGGTGAACAATTAATGCGCTATAAGGGTCTTATAAATATTGAAACCGATGACAGGGCATTTATTGTTAATGGCGTTCATATGATGATAGAAGCGAACTATTCTGAAAAGCTTAAAAAGGGCAAAAATGACCCAAGCCGAATGGTATTTATTGGAAAAGATTTGCCAAAGGAAGCATTAGAATCAGGCTTTAAATCTTGTGTATCTGGTTAAATAAAAAGTATTATTTTACCACTTAAGTGTAAAAAAATGCGGAAAAATAGGGGTTATTGACGATTTTTCAGTTTTTGGCACTTGACTATATGGTGCAAACAGCTTTTGCGTGTAGCTAACTTATTTTAATTTAAATAAGCATTATTAAGACGAAACGCCTTTGGCATTTTTTAAATGTCATTTTAATTTTGGAGAGCTTTTATGAGCAAAAAAGATATGATTGATGCAGTAGCTAGCAAAGCGGACATCACTAAAGAAAAAGCAAGCTTAGCAATTGACGCACTTACTGCGTATATTGAAAAAGCAATGAAAGCTGACGGCGAAGTAACATTTGCGCCTTTAGGCAAATTCAAAGTTACTAAGCGCGAAGCAAGAGTGGGCCGTAACCCTTCTACTGGCGCTGAAGTTCAAATCCCAGCAGCTAAAGTTGCTAAATTCTTACCTTCTAAGAATTTAAAAGAATCTTTGAACTAATTAATATTGCAAATATTAAATTTAAAAAGCGGTCAGAAATGGCCGCTTTTTTCATGAAAGTTTTTCTAGGTCAATAAGAAGTCTTTTTCTATGCCAATAAGTTTGGCTTTAATTATGGTGCTTGGTGTTGCATTATATTTATTTGTGTCAATTTTCACTCTGGCAAAATTATCAAGACGGCCAAAATTATTATTCTCTATAAGAATATTTTGCTCTGAGCCAATTTGAGAATTTAATAATTTTTGCAAAGCTTCATCGCCTTTAAGCCTTAATCTTTTCGCTCTATCCTTTATTAACGCTCTATCAAGTTGCGGCATTTTTGCCGCCGGTGTATTTGGGCGCGGTGAATATGGGAAAACATGCACAAAGCTTAATTCGGCTTCATCAATAAGACTTACAGAATCCGCGAAAAATTCTTCGGTTTCGGTTGGGAAGCCCGCAATAATATCTGCGCCAAACGCTATATTTGGTCTTGCCCTCTTAAGTCTTGCCGCAAGCTCTATGGCGTGATGACGAAGATGGCGACGTTTCATGCGCTTTAAAATCATATCATTGCCATGTTGAAGCGATAAATGAAGATGCGGCATAAGTCTTTCTTCTTCGGCAAAAAGCCTAAATAAAGTTTCATCAATTTCAACGGCATCAATTGATGAAAGCCTTAGCCTTGTTAAATCTGGGCAAAGTTTAAATATGCGCTCTATTAAATTCCCAAGATTGGGTTGCCCAGGTAAATCTGCACCCCAAGAAGTCATATCAACGCCAGAAAGCACAATCTCATTCACGCCATTTTCGGTAAGATTATTAATGGTAGCTATAATTTCGGTGGCGGCAACTGAACGCGAATTGCCGCGCCCATAAGGAATAACGCAAAAAGTGCAACGATGATCACAGCCATTTTGCACTTGAATATAGGCACGCGTGCGCCCTTCAAGCCCGTCAATTAAGTGATTGGCGGTTTCTTTAATGCTCATGATGTCATTAACAATCACACGCTCTGAACGCGCCATAAGCCCCTTATAGGTTTCAGGCTTGCCCTTGTCATGATTACCAATTATTTTATCAACTTCGGCCATTGCCGCAAAAGTTTCAGGCTCGATTTGTGCGGCACAGCCAGATACAATAATGGCGGCTTCAGGGTTTTCACGCCTTGCGCGCCTTATGGCTTGTTTGGCTTGACGTACTGCTTCGGATGTTACTGCGCAAGTATTTATAAGGATTATATTATCGGCATCGGCACTTTGCGCCGCTTTTTTCATGGCTTCTGATTCATATAAATTAAGACGACAGCCCATAGTTATGGCACGAATACTCTTGCCATTATCAAGATGTGTTTCATCATTCACTATATCGCTATTTGTTTCGCTCATTCTTTTGATTTTAGCCTATTGATTATCTGGGCTTGAAATTCCATAAATTTTACCAATATATAGTATAGAGGTAAAAACATATGTTTGGAAGTGACTGGCAACACATTGGTGCATGGTATATTATTTCGCTTATTCTTGCGATTTGGGCTTTGCTTAATATTGTTCAAAACAAAAAAGATGGCAATCTAGCCAAAGCGATTTGGATAGTTGTGGTTTTATTTATACCATTTTTTGGTTTTGCAGCTTGGTTATTATTTGGGCCCAAAGCCGAAAAGAAATAATTACTCGCCAAAGCTTCCGAATAATGATTGCAAGCGATCATGCTGCTCATTAACTGGATTAGCCGCAGTTTCAGAATTTTCGCCATACATAGCGCCATCAAGCCTATCAATGCGCGTATATATTGCTTCTGATTGGATTAATAATTCTTTTAAGCGGGCAGGTAGTTCGCTTGAAGGCTCACCCTTGGCAATGCAAATGGCTTTTGCGCCAATACGATATTTAGGATCGCGCGCATCACTTGCATCCATTTCGCCTTCTTTGATTGCGCGTTGCACTAAGAGCCAGCTTGCGGCTTGCATAAGGCGCGTTGTAAGGCGCATAGATTCTGACGCGTAAGAAAGTGCTGATGCACGCTCTAGTAATTTTGACTCGGAACGACCTTCGCCATCAAGATAATGGGCGGTTTCTTCAACTAAATCCATGCCTTCGGTAAAAAGCTTTTCAAAAACATCAGAAGTGGCAAATGCCATAATTTTATCTTCAGTTTGCGCCATGGCGTGAATATTCCCAGTCATAGAAACTCCTATTAAATATAATAATAGGATAAAAGCAAGGTCTGTGCCGCAGTTTAGGTTTTTGGCTTACCAAATACAGCTTGCGCTAGGTCAAGAGATGCTTTTTTCTTTATAATCGCCGCTTTCATGCGTTCAATTTCTTCCGTATGGAGAATAATTCTTTCCTCTAACTCCTCAATGGAGAGTGGATCAAGGTCAATAATTTTTGGTTTGGGCTTTATGTTTTCAAAATCTTCAAACATATTAATCATTAATACTCTTTTTTAAACCAAATAGGTTATATTTGTTTCATACTGATATATTGTTATTCTTAATGTATCAAAATGCAAATATTAATTCATAAGACAAGATAGATGAAAAGCACAAAATCTATAAAATACAGTAATTCAGAGGACCTTGAGCTTTGTGATTATTCTATCCGCGAGCTTTTGCCCGATGAGGTTTTGATAGAAAACCAAGCAATTGGGGTTAATCGCCCCGATTTATTGCAATGCTCTGGCCTGTATCCTGCGCCAAAGGGTCATAGTGAAATACTCGGACTTGAATCTTCGGGGATAATTATTGCCATTGGAAACAAAGTCACAGAATGGCAAATCGGCGATAGGGTTGCCGCGTTATTGAATGGTGGCGGCTATTCAGAATATAGTATTGCTAAATCTGGGCATTGTTTGAAAATTCCAAATAATATGAATTTTATAGAGGCAGCAGGCCTGCCAGAAGCAATGTTTACGATTTATGCCAATGTTTTTGAAGGTTGTGCCTTAAAGTCAGGTGAAACCATACTTATTCATGGCGGTGCATCATCAATTGGCACGATTGCAATTAAAATGTGTAAAGCAATTGGCGCGAAGGTTTATATTACGGCTGGCTCTGATGAAAAGTGTGAAGTTTGCAAAGATTTAGGCGCGGATTTGGTGGTAAATTATAAGACCGAAGATTTTGAAACCAACATAAAAGCAAATGGCGGCGCCGATATCATACTTGATATGATAGGCGGCGATTATATTCAAAAAAATATTAATATTCTAAATCAAGGCGGAAGGCTTTGTAATATAGCCTATTTAAATGGCGCGGTTGCCGAAATTAATTTTATGCGCTTAATGCTTAAGAATCTCACTATTACGGGTTCGGTTTTACGCTCGCGTCAGGATAAAGAAAAGACAAGAATACGTGATGGCATTATTAAAAATTTTTGGGGCAAAATTGAGCCTAAAATTGATAAAAGCTTTCCTTTAAAAGATGCACAATTGGCAATGGATAGGCTGAAAAGAATGGAAAATATTGGCAAAATAATTCTTATCCCATAAAAAATGCCCCCTTTCGGGGGCAAGTTTGCTTGTAAGGGATATTATTATAGTATTCTTCTTTTTCTTACTTCGGCGGTGGCATATAAAAGCGCCGCGCCAATCACAAGGCCAACCCATAATGAAGGATCACTAAGTGATTTATTTATGGCTTCGATTATAAGGCCGCTAAATCTAGCACCACTATTCTCATCAATATTTTTAATATTCTCTATAATTGGATAGCTTACTAAATGTGATAAAGGCTCTGATAATAATTCGAATTTTCCATCAAAGAAGATTTTTCCAACTAAAGGCAATAATACAATTGGTAGGATTGCCGCAAAGAATGGAGATTTTGGCGCATATGCCGACATAAATAAGAACCAAGCAAAGATTGGTGCTACCCATAAGAAGTCTATAAGTAATGCATAGATTATTACGCCCCACATTTCAAAAGCTGCACTAAAAGCAATACCAATATCAATGAAGTTTACACCAAATATTACTGCAATAGTATAAGTAATCAAAATCATACATACATGGCATAAAGCGCTTATAACAAAAGCAATACCAGCACCACCCACACCAATGGTCAGGAATTTACTTAATACGGTTTCTAAATCGGTGATGGGCAAAGATTTCCAAAACATAATTGATTTATCTTTACGTTCTTCATACAAAGATCCAGCAAATATAAATAATGATGCAATCATAGCTACGAAAAGCGGTATGAATGAGGGCGCGCCATTTCCAAAAGCAAAAACTTCTGATGCCTTTTTCAGGTCGGCATTATCAAATTTTGATTTAATCGGCTTTTCAACGCCATCCTTAAAAACTACTATTTGATTTTGGCTGTTTTTATAAATTTTAACTTCTTTACCATTTTCATCATCAATATTCATATTGAAATTTGGTGCAGATTCGCCAAGATTAAAATTTTGACCGCCATAATTAAGCTTGCCAAATGCGGCAGATAATAAAACTATACCAATTATAAAAGCGGCAATGCCAAGTGGCGTGAAAAATAATGCGCCTTTGTGTTCGTTGAAATCACGACGCATAAGTGTAAGGAATTTGCTCATTTTTTGCTTCCTTTTGAATTTAAGTTATCATTTGCCAAAGCATTAGTATTGGCTGGCTTTGATTTATTGGTTTTGGGATAAATAAATATTGAAAACATTTTTATCTCCTAACTTGCCAAAGCGACGAATAAATCGGCAAGCGCAACGCGGCGCGGCTCACCATATTGTTTCAAAGTTTCAGGCGGCACATTATCAAAAACCATAGAAGTCTTTCCCATAATTGCACGGCTATAAATTGGCTTCAGGCTTTCGACTTCTTTAATTTTATCTTCTAAAACGTCGATTGCGTAAAAACGCTCTGCAATATTATCAAGGCTATCATTGAGTGTGATATTCCCGTCTTTTATAAACATTGCATGACTAAGTATTGGTTCAATTTCATCAATTTGATGGGTCGTTACAAGGATTGAACGGGTTTCATCAAAGAAATCGCGTAATATTGCATCATAAAAAGCGCGACGATTCATAATATCAAGACCCAAAGTTGGCTCATCAAGAACTAAAAGCTTGGCATCAATTGCCAAAGCAATCGCTAGATGAACTTGCACTGTCATGCCTTTGGACAAAGCCTTAATCTTGGCATTAAGCGGAATATTAGTTCCTTGAATGCGATTAATGGCTTTTGTTTTATCAAATTTAGGGTGAATACCTTCGACCCAATCAAATAAATCGCTAATTTTTGCCCATTTAGGAAGGGTTGCCACATCAGCAATAAAGCAAACATCATTCATAAGTGTTGCGCGTTCCAAAAGTGGATTTTTGCCCATTACTTTTAGCTCACCATCAAATTCAGAAAGTCCAAGCAAGCAATTAAGCAAAGTTGATTTTCCTGCGCCATTTGCACCAATCACTCCAATTATTTGCCCTGATGGAATCGTGAAGCTTGAAGGCTTAAGTGCTTGTTTTGCGCCATAAGACTTTGCAAGACCATTTGCTTCAATCAGTTTTGTATTTATTGGGCCTGTCTCAATAGTTTCAGTCATTACTGCCCCCAGTTTTCATTAAGGTTTTTAAATCCAAGCCAAGCCTTTTGATGCGCTCGGCAATTATTGGCCATTCATTATTAATAAAGGCCTCTCGCTCTCTTTTAAGGAGGGCATTATCAGCGCCCTCTATAACAAACATTCCAAGCCCTCTACGCTTTTCAAGAATGCCTTCATCGGCAAGCTCGGAAAGGGCACGAGAAACCGTTAACGGATTAACCGCAAGTTCTAGTGCAAGAGTACGCACGCTTGGTGCTGCTTCGCCGGCTCTTAAAGTTCCGTCAATAATTTGCGATAAAATTTTATCCTTAATTTGTTTCCAAATAGGGATATCATCACGCCAATCTATGCTTATACCTGCTACCATTTCATTTCCTCACAATCTTATAATTGATTGCCATAGTGTCTTAGTAAACTAATACACCATGTATGTCAAGCGGCATTTAAATTTTTTTATGAAATTTTATTTTAAAGGATTTGCGCGGGTCGGTGCGCCAATAAGCATATTGAATAATAAAGGCTCTAAACCTCTATTTTGCGCGCGAAATGAAAGGCTTGAATTAACACCAATGGCAAAGCCGCGCCCTTTATTTGCAACAATTACAAACGGCTTAAATGCCATTTGATTTAAATTAGCGTCCCATAAAATTCCGCTGGCCCTGATTTCATTTGCGCCTGCATAAACAATTGGATTTGCACCATTTGCCGAATTAATCGGCTTATAAATATCCGCGCCCTCATAAAAGCTATAAAGATGTTTAGGTATTGAGAAATTCACCCAATGCTCTTCATTGGTTTGAAGCTTTAATATTGCGCCATCAATCGGGGTAAAATTTCTTTGCGCGGCAATTGTGCTTTGGTTTAATTCGTCAATATTATTAAAATTATCTTTGGGCTGCGGTTTAGCATTTTGCGGCTTTTCAGCTTCTATCGGAATGATTTGCGAATTTTCATCGGATAAAAACCTTAAAGCGCCACCAAAACCAATTATGCTTCCGCCATTATTAAGATAGGCTTTTAGATTATTGACGCCGTCATTTCCGATTATGCTTTGATAATTATTGCCGTCCGGAATAATAATAACATCAAATTTTGCGATAAGCCCACTTCTTAGACGATTAGGGCGAATAATTGTAAGATTGGCGCCAAATCTTTGCTCTAGGATAAAGCGCATGGATCCGGCCGCATTAGGATTTGTTGGACTATCCCATAATAAAGCAATCTTTGGGTTTTTAATCTTTAATGCGTCATCAGCACCAAAATTTGGTCCATCTGTAACCCAAGTATCAATTATTGGAATGGGTAGCGCATTATTAGATTTTACAAGGCTATTAAATTTATCATAATTTGTATTATCGGCCTTAAGCGCAATAATTGTTCCCGCCGCATAATTTTTGCCATCTTTGGTGAAAGGCTTATTCATTGATTTAAGATTAAAGCCATTATTAAGCGCTTCAAAAACCAAAGCTCTATTCCCAGCATCATTAATCGGGATAATATAACCAATATTATTATTAAGGCTCTGCGCCGCAAGCTTGGTATTTAGATTAATTTTTTGCCCATTTAAAACTTCGGTGGTTTCGCAATAATCAGTTTCAAGATTATACATTAATGGCAATGACCAAGCGGTGACATCATAAATTTCGTCATCTTTGCCATTTTTTCTTAATTCTTCTTGTTTTTTTATGAAAGCTTCTGGAAGCGGAATTTCACGTTCAAGCAAGTTTTTAATAAGCCGTGATGATGGCTGTGCCATTGATATAATATAGGCGGATTCATAGGTTTTGCCGCATGCTTTAATATTATTCGCAGTTTTGCTTTCAATACCCATTTTGCTTAAGGTTTTTACCAAATCAAGGGCAAGGCTTGGATCATTTTCAGGATTTATTATATAATATTTGCCTTTGCCGTCATTAATGGCACTTTGCCTAAATTCATAAAAGCTTTCTAGGAATTTTTCGCGGGCTGTGGCGGCGGTATCAATGCTTGCCATATTCGCGGTAAAATGATTGCGAATTGTGGTTTTATATTCAAGAATGCTGCCATCTTTTCCTATGGCTATAAGGCCACGCGATGAAGCTTGTTCATAAGTCATGGCGATTATGCCCTGTGTAGTGGGCCAGCCATCACCATAGCCAGGGTAAAAGCCATCAAAAATATCGCGCGTGAAATAATTTATTCCTGCCCTATCAAAAGCCTTAGCATTGCCGCGCCCGATTAATTGTCTAAGCTCTTTTTGTTTTTCGCTATGTAATGGATTAATGGGATCCGCTTCGGGCGGGAAAAAATAAGTTTGATCCCTTTGCATTTCATGGGCATCAATTAAAACTTGCGGATAAAAATCTAATACAGCCTTTATATGACCTTGGGTTTCGGGCTGGGTTGCCGTAAGCCAATCACGATTTAAATCAAAATTATAATGATTGGGGCGACCGCTTGGCCATGCTTCATCACGTTCAATCGCCCATTCATCGGCATCGGGGGCTTTGCCTATAGCCGCCGCGTTGGAATTAATGAATCTTTGCCTGCCATCAGGATTTTGAAGTGGCACAATTATATTTAGAGTATTTGCGCGAATTTTCTCAAGGCGCACATCATTTTTTGCCGCAAGTAAATGATAAGCGCTCAAAATTGCACTATCTGAAGGGCTTAATTCATTTCCGTGTACGGAGTTTGCAATCCAAACAATATTAGGTTGTGACTTTATTATGGCACTACGCTTCATGGGATCAAGATTTCCCGACGCCAAAGCCCGTGAATTTGCTTTTATAGTTTCAAGATTTTGAATTTGTACAGGCGTGCCAATAACCACATAATAAAGCCTTCGCCCCTGCCATGATTTTCCATAATCAATAAGTTTCACGCGCGTTGGCAATGTGCGCGCCAAGGTTTCAAAATATTTTAAAATCTCATCATAGCTTGAGATTTTTTCGCCAATTTCATATCCAAGCACATTTTTAGGACTTGGAATTAATGGATCATAATTCGCACCCTTGAAAAAATAATCATTATAACTGGGCTTTGGCGGGGTTTGTGCAAAAGCGTTTGGTGCAATAAATGCACCAAATAAAAACGCACTTAATAATAATGATTTTCGGTTCAATTACGCTTCTTCGGTTTGTTTGACTTTATGCTTATCAAACATTTCCCAAACACCATTTTCGCCGCCCCATTCGCCTTTGGTTGCGCCTTTTGAATATTCAGTGGCGCGCGCTTCAAAGAAATTCGCATGCTCTACACCATTTAATAAAGGTGAAAGCCAAGGAAGCGGATGCTCTGTAACGCCATAAATCGGTTCAAGCTCAAGCTGGGTTAAGCGCCAATCGGCAATATAGCGGATATATTGTTTAATATCGGCCGCAGTCATGCCTTGAACCGGACCCATTTCAAAGGCCAAATCAATAAATTGATCTTCAAGGCCGACGGTAACTCTACAATTTTCAATAATATCGGCCTTAACCGCATCAGTAAGCGCACCGGTTTCACGGGCGAATTGATGGAATAGCTTAATCATGCCTTCACAGTGCAGACTTTCATCACGAACTGACCAAGATACGATTTGCCCCATGCCCTTCATTTTATTAAAGCGTGGGAAATTCATAAGCATTGCGAATGACGCAAATAATTGCAGACCTTCGGTAAATGCACCAAACATAGCAAGCGTTCTTAATATATCTTCATTAGAATCAACACCGAAAGTTTGCATATAATCATGCTTATCTTTCATTTCTTTATATTGAAGGAATGCCGAAAATTCAGTGTCAGGCATGCCAATGGTTTCAAGCAAAAGCGCATAAGCCGCAATATGAATGGTTTCCATATTTGAAAACGCCGAAAGCATCATTTTTACTTCGGTTGGCTTAAATACGCGCGCATATCTTTCCATATAATTATCATTAACTTCCACATCAGATTGCGTGAAAAAGCGGAAAATATGCGTAAGAAGGTTTTTTTCATGCTCACTAAGCTTATTAGCCCAGTCTTTGCAATCTTCGCCCAATGGCACTTCTTCAGGAAGCCAATGCACGCGTTGTTGTTGTTGCCAAAAATCAAAAGCCCAAGGATATCTAAACGGCTTATAGGCGTGTGAAGATGTTAATAAGCCGGTTTTAGTGTTTTCTTGTTCGTTCGACATAGCATAACCCTGTATATTGTGTTTATAATAATTCCAATAACTATATGTTGCGTGATTTGTGGTTAACAGCAATTTAACAATTGTAAAATTATTCAGAAATTTGTGTAAAAATATTAACTATAAATACGCATTAGTCCAATAATAATGCAACAAAATCTGTGGATAATTATGATTTTTACTGATTCAAAAATATTTCATAGTTTGTAATGAAAAATTCACAATAGATTCAAAAACCTGTGAATAAGTCCTGATATTTTGCAAACAATAGAAAAGTTTGCATCATGATATTGAATTTAATCAAATTATTATCTTATGGAATATTATTTATATATATTTCATATGCAGTCTGCTCAGTTTTCTTTATGATTGCGCTTTGGCTTAGATCTTATTTTCTTAAACTTAAGCCTGAAATTACCAATAAAATTATTGATATGCGTCAGGATAAAAACGCCAATGGCAAAGTTCTAGAGCTTTGTTTGGTTAAAGCCGCGCCTTTAAAATCTATATGGTTTGGTCATTTATGGATAAATTGGCAAGAGCCACCACCAAATTCAAATGGTATTGCCGCCGCAGGATATTATGCGGAATGCAAACTTACCGCGCTTAGATATTTAATTATTTCGCTTATTTCGCCTTTTGGAATTTTCACAGGGCAAAAACCTTTAAAAGCGGTGTTTGCCGATGATTCGGGCGTTAATCACCAAGCCAAGCTTTGCTTTCTTATTGATGAAGAAGTTTATGAGCGGGCAATAAAAATTGACGCTAAATGGCGCCGCCGCCGCATATATTCACTTCGTCCAAAAATGGGCGGAAGAACTTATTCTTGCCGCGACTATGTTTTTGAAGTGCTAGAGGTTTTGGGTTTAAATACTAAAATTGCCCGTAATAAATGGGCGGCCTTTCCGCCGCAATCTTTTTATGAGTTTATGAAAATAAATAATTTCGCTTAAGTAAAAAATATGCCTATATAGGCTATGAAGTATTCAAAATTTTTCAAAAGATTTATATTTGCTTTTTTTGCTTGGTTTTTATTTTTAATAATTAATGCCGGCGTTTCTTGGTCCAATTCTTATTTTCGGGATATGGGCGCAAGACCAACCACCTATATAATTGATAAAAGAACTGATAAAACTTCGGATTATTATATAAAAATAATAAGTAACCAGCCAGAACCAGAGCATTTTTGGCTTTTTGGCCATTTATGGATTGAATATAAGCAAAGCCCAAATAATTCAAACTATAGGCAATTTGGATATTATGCCAAAGACCAAATCGAAGCCGCAACCGAGCTGGCTTTATCTTTGATAAATCCATTTGGCTTTATGATAGGGCAAAAACCAATAAAAGGTGAATTAAAATCGGATGATATTTGGCATCATCACACAGAAATTAAAGTGCTTTTGGATAAATCCGATTATGAAAAAGCCATTGAAACTCATAAAAAATGGGAAAAGCAAACAATTTATATGAATAGGGCAGGCATTAGTAAAGAGTCCTATTCTTGCGCCGATTATGCATTTGATATTGCAAAATCCATAGGGCTTAAAGTTCCATCAAAAACTTTTGGAAAATTCCCGCCTGAATTATTTTGGCAGTTTGGCGAAATGAATGGACTTAAGATAAAGCGCGATTTAGACCTAACAAGATAAAAGCGCGACATTTGCCGCGCTTTGATTTCTAGTGACTATTGGCAAGGCAATGGTAAGTGCCTACTGACACGCCAAAGCCGAAGTGCCTATTGGCAAGGCAATAGTAAATGCCTATTGGCAAGCCAAGCATTCATCATAATCGGTTTTTTGCGCCAAATTATCATAGGCGGCCG
>CAYUCW010000002.1:30710-35776 GCA_964443435.1 uncultured Caulobacteraceae bacterium
CAAGCCAAGCATTCATCATAATCGGTTTTTTGCGCCAAATTATCATAGGCGGCCGTTTCCGCTTTAACAGCAGTAGAACCCGCAATTGCCGCGCGTTGAACTGATTTAGAGCGGCAATAATACATAGATTTAATGCCTTTTTCCCAAGCCGTCCAATGAAGCATATGAAGATCCCATTTATCAACATCACCAGGGATAAACACGTTTAATGATTGACCTTGGCAAATGAATGGAGTTCTGTCGCCCGCAAGTTCAATTACCCATCTTTGATCAATTTCAAATGCGGTTTTAAATACCGCTTTTTCATGATCATCAAGAATGTCTAAATGCTGCACCGAGCCTTCATTTTCAAGAATAGATGTCCATACTTCTGGTGTATCTTTACCTTTTTCCGCAAGTAATTTTTGTAAAGACGCATTCTTAATAGAGAATGAGCCAGAAAGCGTTTTATGAGTATAAATATTCGCAGGGATAGGTTCAATACCCGCGCTTGTGCCACCGCAAATAATTGAAATAGATGCCGTAGGTGCAATCGCCATTTTATGAGAGAAACGCGCCATAACCCCAGTATCCGCAGCGTCAGGGCATGGGCCGCGCTCATGCGCAAGCTTAACCGAAGCAGCATCAGCCTTAGCGCGAATATGTTTGAAAATACGCAAGTTCCAAGATTTAGCCATTGCGCTTTCCATTGGCACATTCATCGCTTGGAAGAATGAGTGAAGACCCATAACGCCAAGACCTACTGAACGCTCACGGAAAGCCGAATATTTGGCTTTATCCATTTCGCTTGGTGCGCGATTGATAAAATCTTCCAAAACATTATCAAGGAAGCGCATTACATCATCAATAAAGCCTTCATCGTCTTTCCATTCAAGGAATTTCTCGGCATTTAATGAAGACAAGCAGCAAACCGCAGTTCTATCATTGTCTAAATGATCTTTACCAGTATGCAGCATAATTTCGGCGCAAAGATTTGATTGGCGAACTTTAAAGCCAAGATTTTTCTGATGCTGCGGCATTGCTTTGTTAACTGTGTCAACAAACAATAAATACGGCTCACCAGTTTGCAATCTAAGCTCTAGGATTTTTTGCCATAAGTCACGCGCTCTGATTTCGCGAACTTTTTCACCAGTTTTCGGGCTTTTTAAATCGAATGGTAAATCATCGCGTACCGCAAACATAAATTCATCGGTAATATTAACACCATGATGAAGGTTTAAAGATTTGCGGTTAAAATCACCGGCTGGCTTACGAATTTCAAGGAATTCAACAATCTCAGGATGGTGGCAATCAAGATAAACCGCCGCCGAACCACGACGAAGTGAACCTTGGGAAATTGCAAGTGTTAAGCTATCCATAACTCTGATGAATGGGATAATGCCAGAAGTGCTTCCTGCGCCGCCAATTTTCTCACCTATTGAGCGCACGCCGCCCCAATAAGTGCCAATGCCGCCACCATTTGATGCAAGCCATACATTTTCATTCCATGCGCCAACAATGCCGTCAAGGCTGTCATCAACTGAATTTAGGAAACAAGATATAGGAAGACCGCGCGAAGCGCCGCCATTTGATAAAACAGGGGTCGCAGGCATAAACCAAAGTTTTGACATATAATCATAAAGGCGCTGGGCATGGTCAATATCATCAGCATAAGTAGTAGATACGCGGGCAAACATATCTTGGAAGCTTTCACCAGGAAGCAAATATCTGTCTTCAAGTGTAGTTTTACCAAAATCAGTCAATAAATCATCGCGCGAACGGTCAATTTTAACTTTATCAACAAGGTGCAGTTTCACCGGAAGTGGTTTTCCACGTCTTTGCTCTCTACGTGAATTATTTTCAATATTTATTGCCGCTTCGGTATTTATCATTTTGCCCTCTATTTTATAACCATTGCCTAAACCTGTAAAATCTAAATAAAGCCATTTTTAGTGTTTTACCTAGATGATGTGTCCTAAGCCCCATATTGAACACAAGATATAGTGGTATCTAAAACATGAAATCGTCAATAGCCTATTTCATACTAAAATGAATTTTTTCGTTAACAAATGCTTAAATGCCCGAAAAATAAGTTAAATAAAATTAACCTTTGCCTGTAAAATCTGTGGACGAATCATAAAAGCAATTCGCTTTTTTGGTTAAAGCGCTGGTCAATACAAAATCATAGGCTCGAATCAAAAATTTGCATTAAAATATTTGTATAATATTTATGAATTTTTCTAATTTTTTGCCGATTCTATAATTTTAGTCATTTGATCGCCCAAAATATTGAAATATTCGGCTTCGTCGCCACTTGTTTCCTTAAGTCGGCCTAATCTGATTAAAATTAAGTCATATTTTGGAACCATAATAAGCAATTGCCCATCCTGTCCCTTGGCATAAAAAGCATCATAATCTTTATTTTTTAAAATTGTGGCTTTCCCTGCGGGTGCAAGATATAGACCCCCACCATAATTAGTGGAATTTATTGGGGTGATAAGGAAATCGGCAAAATCCTTATTATAAATAATTTTATCGCCCCATTTGCCGCCGCGCATAATCATAAGACCTAAACGCGCATAATCTCTTGCGGTGGCGTTAAAATAAGTGCCGCCATAAAAATTACCAGAGGCATCAAATTCCAAAGCAACATTTTCCATACCAAGCGGCATAAAAATATTTTTAAAAATATAATCGCGATATTTCATTTTCCCGGTGGGATCGCCAATTTGACGTGGCCCCATATTAAAGGCAAGGCTGGCATTTAATAAAGTCATAGATCCCGTAGAATAATTCCAAACTTCACCGGCTTTGCTTTTCTGTGATTTCTTAGAAACATATTCAAGATTATTTTCGCGCCCTTTTGCATAAAGCATTTGCGGCGCGTCTTTGGCTTCATTCCAATTTATGCCAGAATTCATATTTAATAAATTGCGATAGCTTATATTATTTCTTTTATCACCAGATTTCCAAAACGGATTTAAAATTTTGGTATCAAGCGCGATTTTCTTTTCATTAATTGCAACACCCGCAATAACCGAACTTAGGCTTGTTGCCATGCCCCATGAATTAAACATGCTTTCATTATTATAGCCCGCCGCATATTGTTCGGAAATTATTTTTCCATTTTTAACGATTAAAATGGCGCGCGCACCTTCAAGCGTTAAATCTTTGGCTTTTAGTGGTTTTAAAGCGTCTTTGCTAAGATTATCAAGGCTTTGGCTTGGCTTTATGGTTTCCCAATCGGCTTTTGGATAATATTTATTTTCACTATATTTGGTAATTGGCAAACTGGATTTTTGCGCATTGGCATTCATAAGCGGTAAAGCAATTATAAAACCCACTATTAATGCAGAAAATGAAATCTTAGAGCTTAATGAAAATCGCATAATAAACCTTATAGCAAAACCTAGTTTTTTACTATATTAGAGATTTTATAAATAATTAAAAGGTGTTTTAATTTTGAAGAAGCCATTTTCTTTCACTGCAATCCTCGGCTTAGGGTTTATTATATTCTTTATTATAGGCTTTATTTATATGGCTTCAATAAAACAAAAAACCGATGTCGCCGCAGGGTTTGCCGCCAAGCAATTATGCACTTGTATTTATGTTGAATTAAAAGATGAAGGCATTTGCCTTAAAGATATTTCGCGCGAGCTTGGCCCTTTTAATGAAAATCTAAAAGTAACTTATTTTAGTGAGCGTGTAATAGTTGATATTCTTGGAAAATCCAAAGCCTCTGCGGAACTTGACCCTGGGCATGGCTGTAGTCTTCGTAACTATACGGGTCTTGTACCAAATGGTGTTGTAATTCCTGAATAAAAACAATAAAAGCAAAAAAATTAAAAAAAACCAGAATAGCGATTATTATGACTAAAAAAGAAATCGAATTATCAATTGTAATGCCATGCCTTAATGAGGCGGAAACTTTAGAAATCTGCATTAAAAAATGCATGGGATTTATTGCACAAAATAATTTATCCGCAGAAGTTATTATTGCCGATAATGGCTCTACCGATGGTTCTCAGGAAATTGCGACAAGAAATGGCGCAAGAGTGGTAAATGTGCCAAGACGTGGTTATGGCGCGGCGCTTATTGGCGGCATCGAAGCGGCAAAAGGCAAATTTGTTGCTATGGGTGACGCGGACGATTCATATGACTTTACTTCGCTTATGCCTTTTATTGAAAAACTAAGGGCGGGCGCGGATTTATGTATGGGCAATCGCTTTTTGGGCGGCATAGAGCCAGGGGCAATGCCACCACTTCATAAATATCTTGGTAATCCAGTTTTAAGTTTTATTGGTCGCCTGTTTTATAATATTCCAGTTGGTGATTTTCATTGCGGCCTAAGAGCGTTTAATCGTCAATCAATTCTTGGTCTTCATTTAAATACTACGGGTATGGAATTTGCTTCCGAAATGGTGGTAAAAGCCGCTTTGTTTGGTTTGAAAATGGAAGAAGCACCAACCACGCTTAAAAAAGATGGAAGATCGCGCCCACCGCATTTGCGTTCTTGGCGTGATGGCTGGCGTCATTTAAAATTCTTGCTTACTTTTGCCCCGAAATGGCTTTTCCTAATCCCAGGGATAATATTGCTTATGCTTGGACTTGGTGGTCTTTTATGGCTTATGCCAAGCAATGGTAAAATTGGCGGCGTTGAATTTGGCGTGCATACGCTTTTATATAGTTCGGCATTTATTCTTATGTCGGCGCAAGTCTTAAGCTTTGCCTATCTTGCAAGACTTTTTGGGGTGCGCGAGGAATTTTGGCGCGAAGGCAAAATACTTAATAAAATCCATAAGTTTTTTACTGTTGAAAATGGCTGTATTATTGGCGGCGTTTTAATACTTACAGGTATTATTCTTGCGGTGCGCGCGGTTAATCTTTGGGCATCTAATGCCTATGGCCCGATTAATGATAGCCAATTAATGCGCCTTGCAATTCCGTCTATACTTGCATCTTGCCTTGGTCTTCAAAGCATTTTCACGGCCTTCTTCGCCGGTCTTTTATCACAGCCGCGTCCTAATAAAATTTTGGGGAATTAAGGAGCACGATGAGGCCCGAAAAGTGGGAACCGGTTTTCGGAT
>CAYUCW010000002.1:35876-38636 GCA_964443435.1 uncultured Caulobacteraceae bacterium
GAACTATAATATTGTATAATGACCCATTTTGCGGCCAGATTTTACTTCGGTTTTGCCATAATCATGTAAATATAGGTTTGGGGTTTTTAATAATTCTTGGGAATTAAGAATTTCATCGCCAATAAGATTATACATCTTAATCTCGGGAACCGTTAAATCAGTATTTCCAAGCGGCAAACCGCAAATCGCGCGTATATGATTGGCAAATTGTGAGGTTTTTGTGCCTTCAATCGTCCAATGGCCAGAATTATGAACGCGCGGAGCGATTTCATTCACCACCATACCGTGCTTTGTAACGAATAATTCAACCGCCATAGTGCCAATATAATCAAGGGCATTTGCCAGAACCGCACCAATATTTTGCGCGTCTTTTATTTGATCATCATTAAGTGGTGCAGGGATTTGGCATTCACGCAATATGCCGCCTTTGTGAATATTTTGCGAATTAGGGAAAGAAGCAATTTCACCATTTAAACCGCGCGTGATAATTATTGAAGTTTCAAAAGAAAATTCAATAAAGCCTTCAAGTATAGCAGGTTCTTGATTTATAGATTCCCATGCGATTGCGGCTTCATCAAGGCTTTTGATTAAATATTGACCCTTGCCATCATAACCAAGTCTTCGGGTTTTTAAGATAGCAGGCGTGCCAGTTTCTTTTAGCGCGGTTTGTAAATCGCTAAGATTATTAATCTCAAAAAATGGAGCGGTCTTAAGACCAGAATTTTGAATGAATGTTTTTTCAATAATTCTATCTTGTGTTAATTCAAGTGCTTTGGGATTTGGATATAGTTTTGTATGATCTGCAATTATTTGCGTTGCGCTTGCGGGAACATTTTCAAATTCAAAGGTCACGACATCGCAATATTTTGCAAATTCAATAAGTGCAGCCTCATCATTATATTCGGCACAAAAATGTTTATCGGTTACTAAAGATGCGGGGCAATCTTTTAATGGTTCATAAATGGCAATTTTATAGCCAAGTGGAAATGCGGCCATAGCAAGCATTCTTGCAAGCTGACCACCGCCAATTATGCCAATTATTGAACCAGCTTTCATTAATATGGGCTATCCGCAACTGCATTTGTTTGGGCACTGCGCCATGCTTCAAGCCTTAAGGATAATTCATCATCAGTAGTCGCAAGAACCGCCGCCGCCAAAAGTGCGGCATTTGCCGCACCAGCTTTACCAATCGCCAAGGTTCCTACTGGAATTCCTTTTGGCATTTGGACAATTGAAAGCAATGAATCTTCACCCGATAAAGCTTTGGACTGTACAGGGACACCAAAAACCGGAAGGCTTGTAAGGCTGGCCGTCATACCTGGAAGATGCGCCGCACCACCCGCGCCAGCGATAATGATTCTTAGGCCGCGTGATTTTGCGGTTTTGGCATATTCATACATTCTCTCAGGGGTTCTGTGAGCGGAAACAACTTTGGCTTCGTATGGAACCTTAAGCTCATCAAGAATATTAGCAGCCTCAATCATGGTATCCCAATCGGAAGTAGATCCCATGATAATGCCTATAATCGGGTTATTTGTCATATGTGTGCCCTTAAAAAGCTTCTAATACATAATTGTTTGAAAAATGCAAAAGATTTTTACCTACAGTGCTTGGCAATAAACTATTAATAATAATATTTCATATTTAATTAGTAAATAAATATGGTATAATGCGTAATGGCTTTTGATTATAACTCATCACCTTTAATAAGAAATTCCCTTAAAAAAGCGGAAGAGCGGAGAAATATACCAATTATTCCCAAACCAAGCTCGGTTGAAAATAATATTGCCCCTGTAAAACCTATTGCCAAGCCAGAAGATAGTTTGAATTTTCACGGCATTCCAAAATCGGAAATGACGCCAATGGTCAAAGCGGCATTTGATAGCATGATGGAAGAAGTTAAGCATTTACGGAATGAGCGTGTGCGACTTATGGATGCTTTGCGTAAAGCGGAAGGTCTTGCTGATACTGATGCACTCACAAATACTTATAATCGCCGCGCGTTTGAACGTGAAATGGGACGCGTTATAAGCTTTGGTCAAAGATACGATATTCCATCAAGTCTTTTATTTTTTGACCTTGATGGCTTTAAAAAAATTAATGATACTTATGGGCATAATGCCGGGGATATTGTTCTTATAAATGTTGCAGCGGTTTTAAAAGAAAATGTACGTGAATCGGATCTTGTTGGCCGAATTGGCGGCGATGAATTTGTAGTTTTGCTTGCCAAGGCCGATGGCAAAGAAGCGCAAATTAAAGGGCAAAACTTATTGGCACAAATAAAAGCTTTGCGGATTAGTTTTGAAGACACCTATCTTACAATTGGCGCAACCCTTGGGATTCATGATGTTTTGAAAACGGATAGTGTTGAATCTGCGCTAAATCGCGCCGATGAGCTTATGTATTCAAATAAGCTTAGTTCAAAAATATTATCGCTTTAATTAAGCGATAATATCAGGGCGTAATTGCCCCTCATAAAATTTAATTTTATCTTTAAGCTGTAGTTTTTGGCGCTTTAAGCGGCCAAGTGTGATTTGATCATTTGGGTTTGTGGCTTGGATTTCTTCAATTGCGACATCAAGTGCCCTATGCTCTTCACGCAAAGCATATAATTGTTTTCTGATTTCTAAATCACCAACTTCTTCAGCCGGTGGCTTCCAATCTTCACTCATCTAATCACCCTTGTTTTTATATTATACTGATTTGATACTAAAAGTTTTAATTTTTTTCACCCCATCTGCGTAAAATTTTAACTTCATA
>CAYUCW010000002.1:38736-76966 GCA_964443435.1 uncultured Caulobacteraceae bacterium
ATGCCGCTTGCAATTTCCGACATTGTTTTAACCGAGCATGGCGCAATAATCATGCCCTTGGTTTTAAATGATCCAGAAGCAATGTTCGCACCAATATCGCCAAGCTTATGATGAACGGATGCTTTGGCAATTATATTTTTAGTTGGCCCAAGGCCTTCATTTTCAATAGTAAGCTCCGCAGCTTTTGAAATAATTAAATGGGTTTCAATTCCTAATTCATTTAAAAATTCTAAGGCTCTTACGCCATAAATTGCACCCGAAGCGCCAGAAATGCCAATTATTATTCTATCCATAGATTATTATACATTCAATTAAAATTAAAAACAATTATACGCTTAGAATAAGATTTTGGTCATAAAAAAAGCCGTCCACAATGGACGGCTTAATTCTATATATATTTAAAATTAGAAAGTTTTCTTTAAAGCTAAATAGCCACGAGCGTCTGAAATATCTGAATTATCAACATCAGTATTTGTATAACCAAGCTCTAGGCCCCAACCTTTATCAGCAGTAGCAGTGATAGCAGCTTTGTAATTATTATAATCTGAACTTCCAAAATCATAATTGCCATAAGCACCAGTTACACCTAATGCGAATGGGCCGATTTTTGCGCCAGGAATTGGTGCAGAAACCGCGATCTCAGTATAAAGAGTGTCCATCGGTGTATATTTTGTAAAATCTGGTGAGTAGTAAACAGAACCAGTAACGGCAATACCATTAGCCGCAGTATAAGTAGCCGCACCTTTATATTCTAGGAAGTTTGCATCGTCTTCGCTAGGGTAAGCATAATAAATTACGCCAAGATCAAAAGATAATGGGCCGTATGCTTTTTTAAATCCGCCATAAAGGTCAACTTCAACGCTTGCATCGCTACCAAAATCAACATTTGAAGCCCAAGTACCTACGTACCAATTGCTTGAAGCAACATCAAGACCAGCAGAAAAGCCAGGCTTGCTATCAGTTTGCGAAACGCCGCGCCAAACATAATCAGAAGTAACAGCAACGTTTGCACTTGTTGTAACTTCTTGTGCAGATGCAGCAAGAGGAGCAATTACTAAAGCCGAAGCCAATAATAGTGATTTGAATTTCATTCTAATTTCCCTTAAAAAAGTATTCGTTTATAAGTCATTAAAACGAATCCAGAGCCGTGTTGTAACAATTATTAGTAAATAATACTATAACAATTATGTCACACAGCTTAATTGTGTTTCACTAAAAGCCAATAAAGAATGCAGATTAAAAATTTATATATTATTTCTTGTAGAAATTTTATGCAAATTGCGCCAAAAACTAAAAAGCCGCCTAATATTTAGGCGGCTTCTTTAATCTAATTTCTATAAAATTAGAATGATTTTTTCAAAGTTACATATGCAGATGGATCTACATATTTATAACCAGTGCCTGCAGCAGCTTTTTTAATGTTAGTGTCAGTAAAACCAACTTCTAAAGCTAAGCCTTTTTCAGTTGCGCCAGTGATAGCAAGTTTATAATTGTCATATTTAGCAGCACCACGACCAGCTAAAGATGATTGAGTTCCAAATGCACCAGTTGCAGAAAGAGCAAATGGACCAATTTTAAGATCGCCTAAAGGAGCAGTAGCACCAAGTTCGATATAGTTAGTGCCAAGATCTTCTGAATAATAGTCAGTTAAAGATAAACCAACTTTACCAACAGAAATAGAAGCACCAGCTTTATATTCTACGAAATTGTTAGCAGTAGCGTTAGGGTATAAATATGAAATTAAACCAAGGTCAAAAGTCACAGCACCTACAACTGGCTTCCAACCAGCATAAAGATCTAATTCAGAATTAGCGCCACCGAAGTCAACAGTAGAAGCCCAAGCACCAGCATAAAGTGTACCAGATGTTAAATCTGCACCACCAAATACAGCAGGTTTAGTGTCAGATTGTGAAACGCCGCGCCAGATATAGTCAGAAGTCGCGCCAATATTATAAGCTACGCTAGTTTCGCCAGCAAAAGACGCAGAAGGAGCAGCAATTGCTAAAGCAGCTACAGAAGCGATGATTAAAGATTTCATTTATTAGTTCCCCTAATATTTATTAAACCAATGTTAAATGCAAAAGCTTTTGATAATTCAAAAGTCACTTAGTCAAAGCTTATACTTTCACATAACAAGGCCTTAATAGAAGCTTTTATATTGCACCTGCAAATTAAAAACGCATTTTTAGAGCAAAATAGGTCACAAAAACATAAAATTTATGCAAATATGTCACAATTGGTTAATTTTTGTGCTGCAAAGCAAAATATGATTATAGATTTATTAACCTTAATGTTTCCATCTTGCAAAAATTGCGGTAGGAAGAAATCTATTATTTTCTTTTTCAAAAAGCGCCATTTCACCTGCTTCAATCGTGCCGTGTGAGCTTTCGAAAATATTATTAAAGACATTTTCAATAGCTACATACGAAAGTCTTACCGCATAAACAGTTGCCACCATGAAAATTGCATTCTCACTTAATAGAGTTTGACAAAGCCTCATAAGCTCATACATATTCTCTTCAAGTTTAAAAACTTCACCATTTGGGCCGCGACCATGTTTCGGTGGATCTAATATAATGCCTTCATATTTATTCCCGCGTTTTATCTCACGTTCAACATATTTAATAGCGTCTTCAACTATCCATCTTATTTTGGCATCATCAAGCCCTGCAAGGTTTTGATTTTCACGGGCATAAGTTACAGCTTTTTTGGAGGCATCAACATGCGTTACCTCGGCGCCCGCACTTGCGCACACTAATGAAGCAAGGCCGGTATAGCCAAAAAGATTAAGTACTTTTGGCGGGGCCTTATTTTTTTTGACATAATCTTTGCAAAGATCTTTGCACCATGACCAATGCACTGATTGCTCTGGAAAGACTCCTAAATGACGGAAAGGGGTGCAACGCGCATAGAATTTGATACCATTCCATTCCATAGGCCATTGTTCTTTAACATTATTGCGAAATTGCCAGCGACCAAGTTCTTCTCCGTCTTTGCCGCTAAAGCTTGCATCAGCTTTCCAGTTTTCAATCGGGGTTTTGGGTTTATGATAGGCCTGAGAGTCTGGTCTTATAAATTTATATTGACCGAATTTTTCAAGTTTATAACCGTCCCCTGAATCTAATAGCTCATAATCTTGCCAATCATCGGCAATTAATAGGGGATAGTTTTTCTTGCTTGGCTTATTACTCATCATTTACTCTTTTATTTAAAATCTTATTTTGCAAAATCGCGCTGTCGCCAAATTTCATATAAACAAACGCCAGTAGCAATCGCAAGATTAAGACTATCGGCGCGGCCCGTCATAGGAAGTTTCACAAGGCCATCGCAAAAGCTTGCTAAATCATCATCTATTCCTGATTGCTCATTTCCCATTAAAAGAATGGTTTTTGAACCAAATTCGGTTTTAGTGTGTAAATCTGAACCTTTTAAAGATGTGCCAATAAGATTAAAACTCGTGCCCTGTTTCCATTTTTTAAATTCTTCTATACTTGCTTTGGCAATTTTAACCGAAAAACTTGAACCCATGCCCGCGCGAATTGCCTCAACCGAAAAAGGGTCACAGCTTTCTTCAAGAAGTATAATGCCTTTGCCGCCAACACTATCGAGTGTGCGGATAATTGTTCCAAGATTACCTGGGTCTTTTGGCCTTTCAAGTGCGATTATAAGATTAAGGTCATTAAAATCAGAAAGTTTAGATATTTCTTGTTTAAAAACACCTACGACTGATTGCGCATTATCTCTATGGGTTATGCCTTCAAGAATTTTATCATTAACACGGCAAATGCGGGCATTTTGCGTAATCCCAAGTTCGATAATTTCTTTGACATGGGGACGATTTTCAACATTATTACTAAATAATAAAGCTTCAAGCTTCCAACCAAGAACAAGGCCTTCCATTACATGGCGTGCGCCTTCAGCTCTGAAAAGGCCATGTTCAACTCTTTCTTTTTTTCTATCTAAAGCGCGTACTAATTTAACCAAATTATTCTGCGGACTTGTAATATCTAATATAAAATTATCACTCATATTTCTTTGTAACAATAAAAGCATAGAAAAATAAGCCATCTAATGATAGAATTACTGAAAAATTCTTCACCGATTTGGCGAAAACACTTGTCAAACCGCTATAAAGACTAATTATATAGTTTAAATTTATCAGAATACTTATTTCAATGCATATATTGAAGTATAATAATAAAGAAGGTGGCAGAAATTGAGCGAAAAACTTACACGCAATTGCATGGGGTGGCTTTGGATAGGCCTGTTAGCTTTGGCAATATTAGGCCTTCTTATGAATTATTTCGGTAAGAATAGCGCTGAGCAATTAAGATCAAGGGCATTGGAAGCCGTTAATACCAATATAAACGTTGCAAATAATTATCAATTTGCAAATATAAAAATCGATAATGCTACTATGATTTTAACGGGTGTTGCACCAAGTCTTGAAGCAAAGAATGGCGCGTGTGATACTGCTAAAAAAACGCTTATTTCTTATAAAATGTATGGTTTGCCAGGTATTGTTGCAAATATTGACTGCAATATCACCATTGAAGGTGAAGCACAGGCTATCGCAAATACTGCACCTCTTGGTAATAAAGCGCCAACCGCAAATTCGGTTTCAAACAATGAATGCCAATCTGAAATTAATGCGATTGCTTCAAGTGCAAAAGTAGCATTCGCTAAAAGTGGTTCAAATATTACTGGCGGAACTGAAATGCTTGATAAAATTGCGGCAAGTCTTGCAAAATGCGCTGATGTGAAGCTTGAGGTCGGCGGTCACACTGACACAGGTGGTGATGAAGCGATGAATTTGCGCTTATCGCAATCACGTGCCGAAGCAGTTAGAAAATACATAATTTCAAAAGGCGGTAAACCTGAAAATATTACTGCCAAAGGCTATGGCGAAACTAAGCCTTTAGTTGCCGATAATGCGGTTATTGGTGTCGATAGCCCGCTTCGTGAAAAAAATCGTAGAACAGAATTTATAATTCTTGGTTCGAATTAATTAAAAGGGAATTGCTATGTATATTATAATGCAAAACTGGCTATATTTACTCATTGCTATGCTTATTGGCGCTTTGATTGGTTGGGTGCTTCGTAGCTGCCTTTCTAAAGACAATGAAACAGAAGTACAATTGAACTCTTATCTATCTGAAAATGAAGAATTGAAAGCCAAGCTTTCTGATACTTCTGATGCTGATAATAAAAAGCTTAAAGCCAAATCTTCTGCACTTGAGACTGAATTACTTGCTGCACAAGCTAGAATTAAAGAACTTGAAGCGGGTTCAAATATTGGACTTGGCATTGCCGGTGCGGGTGTTGCCGCAGGTGCGGTCGGCGCGCTTTCAGGTGAAGAAGCGGATACAATAAAAGCAAGAAATAAATTTCTTGAAACCCGTATTAAGTTTCTTGAAAATACTTATGAAACTAAAGTGCCTTCGAATACTAATTTCACAATTTCTGAGGCTGGCAATATGTCTCCGGAAGAGCTTGAGCGTCAAGTTGTTGCCGCCGGAAGTGGCACTAAACCAAAGTCTGTGGATTCTAAAGAAACCCCTGATGATTTATTATTAATTGATGGTGTTGGCCCTAAAAATAATGAATGGCTTAAAGCTAATGGAATTCATTATTTCTGGCAGATTGCTACTATGAATCCATCGGAGCTTGCTTGGCTTGCTAATAATCTTCCTAATTTCGGCTCTCGCGTTTATCGTGAAAATTGGGTGGCGCAGTGCGCAAACCTAGCAAAAGGCTTACCACCAAGGTGAACTAACGTATCCTAGATCAGGTAAGCCTGATTGCGGCAAGGGTTGCGCCAAAAATATAGTGCAAACCTAGCAAACTGCTGACCCAAAGGTGAACTAACTTTTCATAGTCTAGGTGAACAAAATAATAGCGCGGCTCTTCCGCGCTATTTTCATTTACCCATATTTAACCATAATAATATTTAATGAGTGAATATTCATTAGATGGAAAATTATTATGACGCGTCGCTCACCACTTGGTACTAAAGAAATTTCAAATATTATCGCGGATGCCGCAATAAAATTATCACCATATCCTGATGCAATTTCAGTTCAGGAACTGGCGGCAAAGTCAAATATGGCGATTGGCACGATTTATAGAGTTATGCCTAAAAAAGCCGATTTAAAAAATCTCATGGCAAAATATGTCGAAGAAAAATTCAATTCAGTAATTTTCACACCAATCAGAGCGAGCCTTGATTTAAAATCGCGCTTTTCAATTGTGTTTGGCCGAATTAATGATTTTATTGATAAGGAACCTGAATGCGCGAAATTTCTTGCGGTAAATGGCTTTGACGCTGATTGTGCATTTTTTAAGGCGGCGCACGCTTTTGTAAGTGAAGGCGTATCATTAGGCATAATGGATGAGAATATTAAAAATATTGCGCAAAGCCTTATTTGGGGTCCAATCGCGGCGCATATAATTAATCGCACCAATAATATTGAAACAGGCGCAGTTAAAGATCAAGAAAAGCGGGTTTGGGCTTCGCTTGCCGCTTAGCGGTTTAAACTATCTGGCG
Organism: uncultured Caulobacteraceae bacterium; assembly: GCA_964443435.1. GTDB lineage: Bacteria > Pseudomonadota > Alphaproteobacteria > Caulobacterales > Aquidulcibacteraceae > Pseudaquidulcibacter. Next base: position 45,284 of record CAYUCW010000002.1, read on the forward strand.
ATAATTGCTTGGATTAAGACGCGGCCTTTATTGGGCGCGATTATTGGGTCAACCGCCTTTTGCATAAGATTGCCAAGCATATTTGCGTCAGGCACCATGCCAATAATATAATAGCGGTTTATATAACCTTGTAAGGCACTTCGCCATTTTGATTGTAGTACAGGTCTTAATTGACTAAGCCTTATTTTTAATTCGTCTTCGGTCGTGTAAATTCCAACGTCAACTTGCATAATCCCAGCAGGGCGCAGATTATCGGAAATAGTTGCGGTCACTTGCGCCATTGCAACAAAATTTGTTTCAGAGGGCCCCGCCGACTTAGATCCGCCACTTGCCATCGCTTTGCCGGCGATGCTTGTCGCGATTAAAGCACCTAAAAGGCCACGTTTTGTAAGATTCTCTGCACTCATTTTGATAAGTTCCGTTTAAGGTAAATTAATACTAATTGCTTACTAATATTTTAATAAGTCTGACCCAAAGCATTGCGAAATTATTTAAAACTGATATTTAAAAACAAATAAATGCGCCGCGCGCAACTATAAGGGAATTTTCATGAAAATCTTAGTGCCTGTAAAACGCGTCATTGATTATAATGTAAAAGTTAGGGTTAAATCTGATAATAGCGGTGTTGACCTTGCCAATGTTAAAATGTCGATGAATCCTTTTTGTGAAATTGCAGTTGAAGAAGGTGTAAGACTGGTTGAAAAAGGTGTTGCAACCGAAGTTGTAGTGGTTTCAATTGGCGTAACACAAGCTCAAGAAACCATAAGAACCGCACTTGCTATGGGCGCGGATAGAGGTGTTTTAATTAATACTGACCAAGACCTAGAGCCTTTGCAAATTGCCAAGCTTTTAAAAGCGGTAATCGCCGAAGAAGCGCCGAATTTGGTTATTATGGGCAAACAGGCAATTGATGGCGACAATAATGCGACGGGGCAAATGCTTGCGGCGCTTCTTGATTGGCCACAGGCAACATTTGCTTCAGATATAAATATTAATGGTAATAATGCGCAAGTTACCCGCGAGATTGATGGCGGTTTACAAACTTTAGAAATTGCACTTCCTGCGATTATTACTGCGGATTTACGCCTTAATGAGCCACGTTTCGCATCATTGCCTAATATTATGAAGGCGAAAAAGAAAACTATTGATGTTAAAAATGCCTCTGATTATGGCGTTGAACTTAAGGATAGTTTGAAAACTATTAAAGTGGAAGAACCGCCAAAAAGAAGCGCGGGCATAAAGCTTGAGACCGCAAAAGATTTAGTGGCAAAACTTAAAGAAACAGGAATTATCTAATGACTATTTTAGTATATGCAGATTTTGACGCTTCATGCCTTAAAGATTCTACCGCAAAAATTCTTAGTGCGGCTTTGAAAATTGCTTCTGATATTCATGTTTTAATAGCAGGTGAAAACACTGATAATGCTGCAAGTGCGGCGGCAAGCCTTTCTGGGGTTTCTAAAGTTTTAGTGGCAAATTCGGGCGCAATTGATAAAGGTATTGCCGAAGATATTGAGGCGCTTATTACGCCATTAATGTCTGGCTATGATGCGGTTTTATTCTCTGCTGGCTCGGTTGGTAAAAATGCCGCGCCAAGAATTGCGGCCAAACTTGATGTTGCAATTATTTCAGACATTATCGAAGTAATTGACGCCAAAACTTTTAAACGCCCAATTTATGCGGGCAATGCAATTGAAACCATTGTTTCATCTGATAGTAAGCTTGTGATTACTGTGCGCCCTACATCGTTTGATGCGATTGGTAATGGCGGAAGCGCAAACATTGAAAACATTATTGCGCCAAGCCCAAGCGTAAAAGTAAAATTCATTTCCGAAGAAATGGTGAAAACCGATAGGCCTGAATTACAAGGCGCAAAACGCGTGGTTTCAGGTGGTAGAGCTTTGGGTTCGGAAGAAGAATTTAACGCGGTTATTGTGCCTTTGGCGGATAAACTTGGTGCGGCGGTTGGTGCATCACGTGCTGCGGTTGATGCGGGCTATGCACCAAATGATTATCAAGTTGGGCAAACCGGTAAAGTGGTCGCGCCAGAGCTTTATGTGGCAGTGGGTATTTCAGGGGCAATTCAACATCTTGCCGGTATGAAAGATAGCAAAACCATAGTGGCGATTAATAAAGATCCTGATGCGCCTATATTCGCGGTGGCGGATTATGGTTTAGTTGCCGATTATAAAACAGCAATCCCAGAGATTATGTCGGAATTATAACCCAAATCTATAATGACCCGTTATAGGGAATGCAAAAAGAAAATCATTCATTTGCACGCCATTGCCAACATTATGAATAAATAAGGGTGTTCCCAAAAAGGTCTTTTGATCGCTTATAATACCTATATGCGGCCGCCCATATATATTTTGGGTTACTAAGTCCCCTGGCTTATAATCATTGGCATCTTTTGAAACCACAAGCGAAGCATTCTTACGCTCTAGATATTTTCTTATATTGGGAACGCGCCTATGGTCTATATTTGTATCCGTAGTTTTTAAGCCCCAGATTTTTGGATATACACTAAAATTCTTTGCCATGTCTTCATGGATAGACTTTTGCAAATCTATGCCAAGCCCATCTCTATAGGCGCGAATTACAACATCGGTGCATACGCCTTTTTCAATGCTTACATCTCCCATGGGATAGGCAATCTTAGTATAAGCAGGATCATATTCTTTAGTTACGCCAATTTGTCTTTTGGCGGCATTCAATAGCTTAATTGTATTAATGCTTGGTTTTGTATTGGCAAAAGCATTGCTTGAAACCAGGCATAAGCCAAATATATTAAGTAAAAATTCTTTGCGATTTACCTTCATACTGTTTTGTAAAAACTAAGTATGGCAAATTTTAGGCTTATTTTGCCTTAATCGGAACCCAAAGTTCAACAATTCCTTCATTAAGAATTGGATTAAATCTCTCATCATATTTTTCAAAATCAGGAATATTAGAATTTAAATAACCTGAGCGCGGCAACCATTCCTGCCAGATTCTTTCCCATGATTTATAAATATCGTCACCACTGCCGTTATGGGTGAAAACCGCATATCTTGCGATAGGGATAATAAGCCTTTGTTGCCAATCGGTAATATCTGGAAATTCTTCAACTTCAACCGCGGTCATATATTCAAAACTTTTGGCAATATTATCAGATCCGCAAATAATCCCATAAGTTGTCGTGCCAATTTGCGCTGGCATAGGAAGTTTTCTTGAAAATTCTTGCCATTGTTTGGGAAGGTTTGACGCACCATCTTGGAAGGCATGATGTCGTCTTATGCCCACCATTAATGATTTTGATGTTGTCTCAAAGCGCGGCTTTAAATCCATTTTTTTCCCTATTAAGACAAGACTATGGTTATTTATTCATTTTGGCAAGTTTAAGCTGCAATGCCTTGAAATTAAACAAGAAAATGATGAAACTACACATTTTTAAGCTTAGCCTTAGCGATTAAATTTTTAACTGCATAATATTATACCAAATGGTTGACTATTTATAAACCTAGTTTATATTATACCATATGGTTGAATTAAATAGTTTAAAAATCGATGCTACATTTCACGCGCTTAGTGACGTGACGCGTCGTCAAATATTACGCGAATTAGCAAATGGTGAGCGAACAATAGGGCAACTTGCGGAACCATTTGCTATGACGCTTGCCGCCGCTTCAAAACATATAAAAGTTCTTGAGGCTTCTGGGCTTATTATACGTGAAATCCGTGGAAGAACGCATTATTGCCGCCTAGAGCCTGGCCCATTAGAGAGCGCCCATGAGTGGCTAAGCTTCTATGAAGAATTCTGGAATGGTCGCCTTAATATCCTTGAGCGCATTTTAAAAGAAGAAGACGCTAAAAATTTATAACAGGAGTTTAAAATGAATGAAATAAAAGAAAAATCGGCATATTGCGAATATCCCGAACCAACTAGCCTAAAAATTACACGCACACTTCCTGGTCCAATTGATAGGGTTTGGGATTATTTAACAAAAAGTGAGCTTAGGCAAAAATGGATGGCATCAGGAATTATGGGCAATACCGAAGGTTCAGTCTGTGAATTGGTGTGGCGCAATGATGATCTTACGGATTCCGAAAATAGTAACCCATCACTTCGCCCTGAAAATTTTCCCGAAACCCATAAAATGGAGGTCGAAATTATAAAAATTAATGCACCCAATTATCTTGCTATATCATGGGGAAGCACGGGAGGTGTTGTTTTTGAACTTAAAGAGCAGGGCAAAGACGTTATCCTAAGTATAGTCCACAGTCGCGTACTTGATAAATCAATTGTATTAAACATAAGCGCAGGTTGGCACACGCATATTAATATTCTTGAAATAGTGCTTAGGGGCCAGAAACGTCCACCGTTTTGGGAAAATTGGCTTAAGCTTAGAGCCGAATATGCTGAAATTCTAAAATAGCTCTTAGAAGCTTTAAGATTAAAACTGGATAAGATAATGGACGACTATAAAAAATCTATAATTATTAATTGCAATGCCGAAAAATGCTTTGATGCATTAACTAGTAAAATTAATTTATGGTGGACAGAGCGTTTTGAAGGCGATGCCGAAAAATTAGATTCAATATTTACTGTGCGTTTCGATAATACTTTCAAAACAATGAAAGTCATTGAAACAATTGAAAACAAAAAAATTATTTGGGAATGTATCGATAGTTATTTAGATCTTGATACTTTAATAAATAAGTCCGAATGGACAGGAACAAAGATTGAGTGGAATATTAAACCAAGTGATTCCAAAATAAATTTACAAATTACACACTTTGGATTGAATAATAATATTTCTTGCTATGACGCTTGTGAACAAGGTTGGGAGCATTTTTTAACAAATAGCTTAGTGCCATTTTTGGAAACTGGCATAGGATCGCCTTATAAAACTTAAGGCTAGATATGCCAAATTTATTAGACAAAAATAATTACAATAGGAAATCTTAATGAGAAAACTTATCGCGGCGTTTAAAACTACACTTGATGGAAAAATTGAAAGCTCTTTAGGTTTTGCCGATTGGGTTGATGGTTGGTCAGAAGACTATAATCTTAGAGGACATATAGATGCATGTATCCTAGGAAGCATTATGTATAATGGCTATGAACAATATTGGACGGCAATAATAGATGCCCCTAATGGCATACATCCTATGACCGAAAAATATCCAACAAGTGGTGAGATTGAATGGTCTAAATTTGCAAAAAATACGCCGCATTATGTTTTGACACATGAACATAAAGAATATAGCTGGCCTAATACTCAATCAATCACTAGTATTGAGGCGATTGCCACTTTAAAAGAGCAAACAGGCAAAGATATATATCTTATGGGCGGCGCCGATATTTTTTCCAAAATCTTAGATGCAGATTTAATTGATGAATTAAGGCTTATTATATATCCAATAATTATTGGAACAGGTAAGCCATTATTCATTAATGAACTAAGCCATAATTTAGAATTAAAAGAATGCAAGGCCACCCTAGATGGCCTTCTTCATTTAACTTATAAAAAGCATACTAGTAATATTGATAAGGATTAATCCCTTAATAGCTCATTGATACCAGTTTTAGAGCGGGTCTGTGCATCAACGGTTTTAACAATAACCGCGCATGCAAGTGATGGCCCGCCATTTTTATCAGGAAGCGTCCCTGGAACCACCACCGAATAGGCAGGGATTTCACCGCGCGTTACTTCGCCCGTTGCACGATTAACAATTTTGGTTGATGCGCCAAGGAAAACGCCCATTGAAATTACCGCGCCTTCGCGAACAATAACGCCTTCGGCAACTTCGGAACGTGCACCTATAAAGCAATTATCTTCGATAATAACTGGACCTGCTTGTAATGGCTCTAGGACGCCGCCAATCCCTGTGCCGCCTGAAATATGCACATTTGCGCCAATTTGCGCGCAAGAGCCAACAGTCGCCCAAGTATCAATCATAGTATTTTCGCCAACATAAGCACCAATATTAACAAAGCTTGGCATTAAAACCGCACCTTTTGCAATGAAAGAACCGCGACGTGCAACCGCACCTGGCACCATTCTAAAGCCTGCATTACGGAAATCTTCTTCTTTCCAAGAAGCGGTTTTAAGTGGCACTTTATCAAAAGCGCGACCCGCGTTTTGCACATCTCTTGGATTTGCTTCGGCGTCAATCACAATATTATCATTAAGGCGGAAAGATAAAAGCACCGCTTTTTTAAGCCATTGATTTACTGCCCAATCATTACCGACTTTATTGGCAACGCGCAAAGATCCATTATCAAGAGAGCTTAAAGCAAATTCAACTGCATCACGAATTTCGCCTTTGGTGGCAAGATTTACATTCGCTCTATCTTCAAAAGCGGCATCAATAATAGCTTGGATTTGTGCAGTATCGGTCATTTTATATTCCTTTATTTTTGCTTCTTAGCGCATTAATTTCCAAAAGAAAATCGCTTAATTTATTTGTGTGATAATGAATATGTGGCTCTTCTGTTTCGCTTATGCCTGCGGGGGCGTGTCCCTTTGGCTCATCATGCCAAACCTTATCGGACCATACCAAAAGCGTGGCAAAGCCAAGCTCATCGGCGGTCACAAGGTTTTTTGAAAGATCTTCAACCATAACGCTTTCATTTGGTTTAATGCCAAATTTATTAATCATGCTTTCAAAAGATTGTTTCGAAGGTTTTGGCGTATAATCTGCGGCGACAATGTCAAAAATGTCTTCAAAAACATGCGTAAGCCCCATGGCTTCTAATGCTTGTTCGGCATGACGGCGTGAACCATTAGTAAATACAAGCTTTCTAGCATCTAATGCTTCAAGTGCCGATAAAAGTTCCGTCTCTTTAGCCAAAACCGAATAATCAATATCATGGGCATGGTGTAAAAATTCATGTGGATCAATATTATGATTTATCATCATTCCATTAAGCGTAGTGCCATATTCCACATAATATTTTTTCTGAACCTTATGCGCTTCTTCTTTGGATAGCTTTAGAAAGTCGGCAACATAGGCATTCATTTTTACCTGAACTTGGGGGAATAAATCTGAATGCGCAGGATAAAGAGTATTATCAAGGTCAAATACCCAAGTATTTCTATCGGCTAAAGCTTCCAATTATTTCACATTTCTTATTAAAGTGCCGCAACCCGTTTCCGTGAATAATTCCATTAGAATTGCGTGTGATTGGCGACCATCAAGAATAACCACAGCTTCAACACCTGATTCAAGTGCGGCAATTGCGGTTTCAAGCTTTGGAATCATGCCGCCCGTAGCAACCCCAGACGCTATTAATTCTTTGGCATCATTAATATCCATTTCACGAATTAATTCTTTATTCTGGTCAAGTACGCCTTCAACATCAGTTAATAATAAAAAGCGTTTTGCGGTTACAGAACCCGCCAAGGCGCCCGCCGCAGTATCGGCATTAATATTAAAAGTTTCTCCTTCATCGGAAACCCCAATTGGCGCAATAACCGGGACATAATCATGATCGGCAACAAGCAAACTTTTTATAAGCTGGGCATCAACTTTTGAAGGGTCCCCTACAAATCCTAAATCAACAATATTTTCAATATTGCTTTCAGGATCTTTTTGCGTGCGGGTTACTTTTTCAACCGTGAAAAGACGCGCATCTTTACCCGATAAACCAACCCCGCGTACATCGGCTTCTTTACCGGCATCAGTAATAAGATGCGCCAATTGTTTATTAACCGCGCCCGATAAAACCATTTCGGCAATTTCCATGGTTGGTGCATCGGTTACCCTTAGGCCATCAATAAATCTTGATTGCACACCAGCACGCGCAAGCATATCCGAAATTTGTGGTCCGCCGCCATGCACAACAATTGGGTGAATTCCAATAAGCTTTAGAAGTACAACATCAGCGGCAAATTTCTTCGCGCTTTCTTCATCGCCCATTGCGTGACCACCATATTTTATAACCACGGTTTCACGATCATAAATTTGAATAAATGGCAAAGCTTCCGCAAGAGTTTTTGCGGTTTCAAACGGATTATCTTGTCTTTCAATTATTTTCATAAGTCGCAAATAAACCAATATTGTTCAAAAATAAATTTAAAAATACGGCAATTGCATAAAAACATCATAAATAAAAATTTGTCTTTTAATTCTTAGAAAATTATATTAACCTTTATTAATAAATGGAGAATTAAATGGCTGGGTCTAAAAAAACTGAAACCGAAGAAAATAAGGCTGTTAAAGCGGTGAAATCTGTGGCTGCTACTACTAAAAAAGCTGCTGCTGCCACTAAAACAACGGCTACTAAAGTGGCGGCAACTGGCGCTAAGGCCGTGAGTAAAACTGCGGCTAAAGCAACTGAAACTGCGAAGGCTACTTCTGCAAAGGCTGCGGGCGCGGCTAAAGCAACTACTGCAAAAGCAACAAAAGCTGCGGCAGCAGTAACTGAAGAAACTGGCAAAGCTGTTAAAAAGACTGCGACTAAAACTAAGGCGGCTGCGGCTGGTGCACTTGGTGCGGCTACTGGCTTTTTAAAAGGCGCTGCGGCAAAGGCGGGTGAACTTGCATCGGATGCGGTTGATACTGCTAAATCGGCGGCTGAAACTATTGGCGATAAAGCTGGCGACGCATTGGAAAGCGCAAAACACCTTGCATCTGAAGCGGTGGAAACTGTGGGTGAAGTTGGCGAAGCGGCAATTGATAGTGTTAAAGAATTCACTCATGACGTAGTTGAAGATACTGCGGGACTTGCTAAAAATGTTGCTGATAAAGCGCATGATGTTGGCGCGGGCGCGGCAAATCTTGTTGGCGATATTGGTAAATCGGCGGCAAATGTCGCAAATGATGGTTTGCATGCCGCAAGCGATATTATTGAAGGTAAAAAAGGTGGCATTCTTATGCCTTTAATAGCTTTGGCGGCTTTACTTGTTCTAGCGATTTGGGGTTTAAGCAATTTTACCCAAAAGACTGAAGCACCTGTAATCGAAAAAACAAACTAATAATAGTGGCGTAATTTAAATTTATTTGGGCCGCTTTTGCGGCCCTTTTTATTGGAATAATATGAAACAATTAACGCAAAATATCGAAGGCGCATTATGGATGCTATCATCTTCCATAATGTTTGTGATTATGGCGTCGCTTATTCGCTATTTAGGTGATGACACAAGTGTTTATAGCATGATATTTTGGCGCTCATTTGCAGGCGTTTTAATGGTTTTGCCTTTCTTGATTATGCGCGGCAAAAACTCATTAAAAGTCACAAGACTTGGCAAAGTTTTTAATCGTTGTCTCTTTAGTGCGATTGGGTTTTTCACTAGCTTTTATGCTTTTGCAAATTTACCACTAGCAGGGGCACAGGCATTAAGTTTCACAAGACCACTTTTTATAACTTTGCTTGCGGTTTTTTTATTAAAAGAAAAAGTAGCATGGCGCAGGTGGTTGGCGATTTTTTTGGGATTTATTGGCGTATTAATTATGACAAATCCTAAGGCAGGCTTTAATTTTGCATCAATTATGGCTTTGGTTTCCGCGCTTTCATTTGCGCTTGCCATTGTTACGGTCAAAGATCTTACCAAGGATAATAATGCCTTTACTTTGATTTTTTATTCTAATTTTTTTACGGCAATTTGCGGCATACCATTTATATTATTAGATCCAGTTTTTCCAAGTCAAAGCGCGTTATTGCCATTATTAATTATGGGCATAACAGGGGTATTGGCGCAAATATTCTATGTTAAAGGCCTTAGTATTGCCGATGCGTCTTTGATGGGGATTATTGATTATATTCGCTTGCCATGCGCCGCGATTATTGGTCTTTTCATATTTAATGAAAAGCTTGAAACCAATATTATTATTGGCTCACTCATTGTTGTGATTTCAACTGTCTATATAACTATTCGGGAAAGCAAAATTGCCCCGCAAAAGCCAAAGCCTCTAGAGAATAATTAGATTACTTGCTGTACCGAAGTTACTTCAGGGATATAATGCTTAATCATATTTTCAACACCTGATTTTAAGGTAATTGATGAAGAAGGACAGCCCGAACAAGCACCGCGCATCCTTAAATAAACTATACCTGTATCGACATCGAAACTATCGAATTCAATATCGCCACCATCTTGCGCCACAGCAGGGCGAACGCGGTTTTCAAGTAAATCTTCAATTTCGGCAACAATCTGTGCAGTTTCGCCTTCGTATTTTGGTGCAGTTTTAGTTTCACCATCACCGCCAATCCAGATAGGAATATTAGAAACAAAGCCGTCCATAATATTGCCAAGAATTTCTGGCTTAATATGTTGCCATTCAATATTAGCATTTTTAGTAATTGCGATGAAATCAAAACCAAAAAATACTGTTTTCACGCCATCAATTTTAAAAAGATTTTGGGCAAAAGGTGAAAGCTCTGCTGCGCCAGAATTATGAAATTCAAGGCCGCCAGTATATACTTGCTTCCCAGGAAGGAATTTTAAAGTATTCGGATTAGGTGTAGATTCGGTTTGGATAAACATTTTTCACTCTTTTATTTAGGTAATATAGTGCAGGGTACTAATATTACAAGCATTATAGTTTATAAATAAAATTGCCTAAATGTTATTTTACAATTTCAGGGCTACCGGCAAAGCTTCTATAGAGGCCAATTGCACTATCCGAAAATCTTGATTGCGCCAAAAGCCTAGTTTGTCTTGCATTTGAATAATCTCTTTCGGCTTCGATTAAATCTTTAAATGAAATAATTCCGGCTTTGAAAGAGGTATTAGAGGCATCAAGGCGTGTTTTTGCCGCGACTTCTGAATTTGTTGCCGCGATTGCTCTTTCGCGGCCTTGATTATAGCCTGTAAGTGCTGATTGGCCTTCGGCAATTGCAGCCAAAGTCGTGGCTTTATAATTAAGCATAGCTTGGGTAAAGCGTGCGCTTGCACTTCTTACGGCGGCGTTTCTTTGTCCAAAATCAAATAAAGGAAGGCTTACGCTTGCGCCAGTTGTTGTTCTTCCAACGGTTGATAAAACAGGATTTCCCGAAATTGCGGAAATTGCCGAAATCGCGCCTTGAATTGAAACTCTTGGATAAAGATCTGCACGGGCAATTCCAACCGCCGCCGATTGTAAAATTGCTTGTTGTTCTGCGGTTCTTACATCAATGCGTCTTCTTACGAAATCCGCAGGGACAGAATTAACACTTGGCGCATTATATTTAAATTCAAAATTTTGCCCCTCATTAAGCGCAAGCAAGCTATCAAGCTCTCCTGGGGAAACGCCGCGTAAAATTGCAAGCCTATCAAGTGCGCCATTAACCCTTAATATAGCATCAGGAATTTGTGCTTTTATGCCTTCGGCAGCAGAGCGTGCGAATGCCTCATCAACCACAGAAACCAAGCCAACTCTTAGGCGGTCTTTGGAAATCGCGGCAAGATTATCGGCGCGCGCACTATCTTCTTTTAAATAACGTAATTGGGTTTGCGCAGCTCTAAGCTCTATATAAGCCGCGGAAATATCAGAAATAAGCGCGATTTTTGCGGCTTCAATCCCAAGCTTTGCCGCACTTTCATTTGCTTTTGCTCCATTAAGGCTAGATCCAAAGCGACCAAATAAAGGAATTTCCCATGATGCGGCATAAATAATGCTTGAAGATTCAGTTTTATCAACTGGATTACCATTGGCATCAAAAAGGCTTCCGCCCTTATTAGCTTCATTGCCACTATAATTTGCGCTAGCATCAATTCTTGGTGCAAAGCCCGCAATTGTTGAACGGCCTTGGGCGCGTGCTTCTTTAAGGCGTGCCTGTGCAATAAGAAGGCTTATGTTTTCATCTTTGGCATCTTCAACCAGTTTTTTAAGTGTGTCATCCGCAAAATTTTGCCACCATTCAACTGATTGTGCATTTGCCGCAGGTGGTGTATCGCGAAAATCATTTATTGAAGCAGAAGTTTTTTCAACTTTCTTCATTCCATAAGGAATTTCAAGTTTGGAATTATTAGAAGAACAAGCGCCAAGCATTAGAAATATTGATACAAACCCAAGCCCAAGCCCAAATTTATTAACCGATTTTTTCAAAGCCTTGTTAGTCGCAGATTGCGCCATAATGATATTCCTTAAATCTTGTCTAAACTAAATTAAACGCTGCTTCGTAATATACGTAAGTAACTTATAAATCGACTAAAAATATTTAAGTCAAAGAAATATTTGCAAAAATCTACTTGACCTAAACTATATTTCGCAATAAGAGAACGAACGTTCGTTTTTTAATTAGGGGCAAAAGTGCGTACAGTCAACCCAGAAAAAGCTGAAATTAGAAGAAAAGAAATTCTTTTTGCTGCCAAACAATGTTTTGAGCAAAAAGGCTTTCATGGTTCTAGCATGGCGGAAATATGTGCAAAGGCAAATATAAGCCCTGGCGCATTATATCGCTATTTCCCATCTAAAGAAGCAATAATTGAGGCTATGTCTGAAGAAGACAGCACTCGCGCAATTGATAGCCTAGAAGATGCAATAAATGACGTAAAAAGAGGCAAAGATTTTAATATTGCACTTTTTGAAATTATGCATGAGGTGATAAATCTATTCTGTAATAAATCGCATGGCGCATTGGCTACGGAATTAATGGCCGAAGCTATGCGAAATGATAGTTTTGCAGAAAATATTTGCGTTGGCTATATGGTTTATTTTGATAAGTTTTCAAGCTTTATGGCGCTTGGCCAAGAATCAGGAAAAATTGATAAAAATCTAAATCCCAAAGAAATTGCCTCATTATTAATGACTTTAATAGATGGCATGATTATTCGGACAGCTTTTAGCCCTAATCTAGACAAAAAAGAAATTAATTCATGGATAACGCGTATGGTTTTGCGTTATCTAGATCCTAATTCAACAATAACTGAAACTGAAATTCAAAAATATCTTTCACAAAAAGATTAATTTGGGGAAGTATTATGAAAAACTATAAATTGGTAAATGAAATGACAAATACAAAAATGTTAAAAGCCACCGCCTCCCTATTTATTGTTCTTGCAAGCATAAGTGCATGTGCAAAAGGCAATAAGGATGAAAAAGCAAAAGAAGGCAAAGAAGCGGCCTCTTCTGGCGCGGCGCAAGCGGTTTCAGTTTCGCAAATTTCACAAATGAATATTTCACCAAATATAGTGGTTGCAGGTCAAGTTCAGGCGCAAAATGAAGCAAGAATTTTCCCGACTTCTTCGGGTGCAAGAGTTATTCAATTATTGGTCGATGCAGGCTCTTATGTTCAAGCCGGACAGCCTTTGGCAAAACTAGATGCCAAACAAATCAGTGCTGATAGCGAACTATTATCGGCGCAAGTAAGACGTGCGCGTTCATCACTTGCCGAAGCAGAAGTTGGGCTTAAAAATGCGCAAGAAACTTTGAATCGCTCGATTAATGGCCCGAAGGAAACAAGCCTATCATTAGAAGCCGCGCAATACGCATATAATGAAGCCAAAAGCCAATATGATAGAGCAATGGCAACTGGTGAAATGTCGGCTTTATCGCGTGAAGAAATTGAACGCAGAAGAACCGCAATGGAAACCGCACTTGCCCGCCTTAATTCACAAAAAGGTGACATTGCAGGTATTTTAGAAGCACGTCGTCAAGCTGTTGCGCAAGCAAATGCAAGGCTTGGTGCGGCAAAATCAGATTTAGCCGTAGCAGTGGCACAACAATCACAATCTGAATCAAGACAAAATGGCGGCATTATTACTTCGCCGGTTTCAGGTCTTGTAACTTCAAGAAATGTTATGGTGGGTGAAATTGCGGGCGCTTCAGGTCAGCCAATGTTTACAATCGTGGCATCAGGTGCGCTTGAAGTTGCTGCGGAAATCTCTGAATCAGAAATCTCAAGACTTAAACAAGGCATGAGTGCGCAGTTCACTGCGCCAGATGGCAGCATGGCCTATGGCACTCTAAGACTTTTACCTGCGCAAATAGATCCGCAAAAACGTACAGGTATTGCTAAATTCACTCTACAGCCTAATCCAAGCATTAAAGCCGGTGTATTTTTAACTGGTAATGCTTCAATTGGTAATCGCGACATATCGGCAATTCCTTCATCGGCATTATTATTTGATAAGGATGGTGCATCTGTATTTGTGGCACTTCCAAACAATAAAGTAACCAAACAAAAAGTGACACTTGGCGCACGTCAAGGCGATATTGTAGAGCTTATTGCTGGCCCTGCGGTTGGTTCATGGATTGTTACTTCGGGTGCTTCTTTCTTAGCTGAAGGTCAGAAAATTAATCCGATTAAGACCGCTGCAAATTCTAATCCTGCACCTGCGGCTAACCCTGCAACTACTAAGAAATAGGTATTTATTATGCGTAATATTTCATCCTGGGCAATTAAAAACCCAATACCGCCGGTAGTTTTATTCGTAATGCTTACGATTGTGGGGCTTGGATCTTTCTTTAAGCTTCCGATTAATTCAAACCCTGATATTGATTTTCCGGCATTTACGGTTGATGTTTCTATGCCAGGGGCTGCGCCTTCGGAGATTGAAAATCAAATCACCGTAAAAGTTGAAGGTGCACTTGCAGGGATTGAAGGTGTTAAAAAAATTCAATCAACTGCATTAACAAGCCATTCAAACACTTTTGTAGAATTACAAATCGGTACGGATGTAGCAAAAGCGGTTGATGACGCGCGTGCGGCCGTTTCGCAAATTCGCTCTGATCTTCCTGCGGACGTAATGGAGCCAGTGGTTCAAAGAATTGATTTTAACGATCAAGATCCAATTGGTATTTATGCCATTAAAGCCCCTAAAATGACTCAAGAAGCATTATCTTGGTTTATTGATACCGAGGTTACACGCGAATTTTTAGGCGTTAAAGGTGTTGCAAAAGTAAATCGTTTTGGTGGTCCTAATCGTCAAATCACGGTTGATATTAATCCTTCTAGGCTTAATGCATATGGCGCAACAGTAAGCGATGTTTCATATTCACTACGTGGTCAGAATATTGATATGCCTGGTGGTCTTGCGGAAACTGGCTCTGGTCAGCAAACCATAAGAACCATGGGTGCGGCAAAGACCGTAGAAGAACTAAGAAACACGCCAGTAATTCTTTCATCTGGCCGTGTTTTGAGACTTGCGGACATAGCCGATGTAAGAGATGGCGGCACAGATGTAAGCAGCGTTTCAAGACTTAATGATGAACCGGTTACAATGTTCCAAATCCAAAGGACTAAATCGGCATCGGCTTTAAGAACTTATAGAGCTGTGCAGGCGAAAATGGAAACATTTTTAAAAGCACACCCAGAAGTAACTATTATACCTGCGTTTACGCCTCCTGATTATGTGCAAGATGATTATGATAGTTCTTTGAAGTCTATGTTCGAAGGTGCATTACTTGCGACACTTGTGGTGGCGGTATTCCTTGGCGGTTGGCAAAGAATGTTTGCGGTCACAGGTATTGCAATTGTCGTTATTTTTGGTGGTGGTTTTGCAATTGAAAAAATTACGGGCAATCATATAGGCGAAGTTCCATTGCTTGCATTATTAACGCTTGTGGTGGCAATTGCGTCCTTAATTATGAAGTCGGGACGCGCAACTTTTCTTGCGGCAATGGCGATACCATTATCAACTATACCTACATTCTATTGTATGGACTTATTAGGCTTTACGCTTAATGGCGTGACACTTCTTGCACTTGGTTTGGTTGCCGGTATTTTGGTTGATGACGCGATTGTGGAAATTGAAAATATTGAACGCCATATTCATATGGGCAAAACCCCATATGAAGCAGCCTTAGAAGCCGCAGATGAAATTGGTCTTGCAGTTGTGGCAACAACATTCACAATTGTTGCCGTGTTCGTTCCAGTTTCATTTATGACAGGTATTATTGGTCAATTCTTTAAATCCTTTGGTATGACGGTTGCGATTGCGGTTTTATTCTCGCTTTTGGTTGCGCGTATGATTACGCCATTACTTGCGGCATATTTACTTAATCCATTACCCGCGGATCATGTTGAAAAAGAAAGTAAGCTTGCGACTTGGTATTATGGTGTTCTTGAATGGTCATTAAAAAACCGTTGGAAAACCTTTGGACTTGGCATGGTGGTTTTCGTAATTTCATTGGTTTCAATTGGTTTCACGCCAAAAACTATGATGCCGCAACTTGACCAAGGTTTTGTTAATATACAAATTGACTTGCCGCCAGGACTTAGCCCTAATGAAGCCGATATTAAAGCTCGTGAAGTTGGCGCACTTATTCTTAATGAAGCCGGTACAAAGCATTATGTGCAATCAACTAAGGGTGATTTAACTGGTGCAAATTATTATATTACCTTGAAAGAAAGAAAAGATAGACCAGTTACGCAAAAACAATATGAGGATTCTTTGCGTGCTAAAATTTCGCAAATTCCAGGAATTCGCGCACAATTTGGTGGTGGCTGGGGTAATTCAGGTCTAACTATAAATCTTGTGTCTGATAGCCCAGAAGAACTTGAAAAAGCGTCCGATAGAATTATGGCTGAAATGCGTAAAATTCCGTGGGCGGTGGATTTAAAATCTTCGGCGGATATTACCAAGCCTGAAATTCATGTTGTTCCAAAACGTGAAGAAGCGGCAAGACTTGGTGTAAGTGTTCAAGCATTAGCTGCGGCAACTAGACTTGCGACAAGCGGTGATATTGATATGAATCTTCCAAAGTTTAATGCGGGCGAAAGACAAATTCCAATTCTTGTTAGACTTGCTCGTGAAAATCGCTCTGACTTTGAAAGCATTAAATCTTTAAGAGTGCCGACAAATAATGGTCAAACTGTTCCACTTGCTGCGGTTGCCGATGTTTCTTATGGTGGTGGACAAGCCCGTATATCGCGTGAAGGTCGCCAAAGAGTTGTTACTATTTCGGCAAGCTTCACAAATGGTCAGCAATTAGGACCTGCGCTTCAAGAATTAGAAGCAAAAGATTGGTATAAAAATCCTGGTCCTGGTGTTTACATGAAGCAATCAGGGGATGCCGAAGATATGGCGGATATGTTTAATCAATTCATGGGCGCAATTGGGCTTGGAATTCTATTAATATTCGCGGTATTGGTTCTCTTATTTAAGGACTTCTTGCAACCAATCACAATTGTGTCAGTGATTTTCCTAGCGCCAGCCGGTGCATTCTTAGGATTATTCTTAACCCAAGAACCATTATCACTTCCGGTGTTTATTGGTCTATTAATGCTTATTGGTATTGCGACCAAAAACTCTATTCTATTGGTGGATTTTGCGGTGGAATCTATAAATCATGGTATGGCGCGATATGACGCAATTTTGGATGCGGCTAAGAAACGTTCGCGCCCAATCATTATGACAACAATTGCAATGGTTGCAGGCATGATGCCAAATGCGCTTACAACTGCGGGTCCTGGCGCGTTCCGTCATGGTATGGCGATTGCGGTTATTGGCGGCCTTATTGTCTCAACCGCACTTTCTTTGGTGTTTGTTCCGGCGGTTTATACTTTGGTCGATGATTTCGGCAAATGGGTATCTAAATTCTTCACTGGTTTCTCTGGAATTACTAAAGAAGAAAAAGAAAAAGCGAATGCGGCGCACGCAAAAATGAATTTTCCTGCTGAATAAGCTTGAAACTTAGTCAATTATTAGGCATTTGCGCTTAAAGGCGTAAATGCCTATTTTGTCTGTTTGGTTATAGCAATATACTGATAAGATAATTCAAGTTTACGCTATTTATTTTACCCAAGAGGATATTATGGATTTAAAAAAAATCTCAATTGGTTTTGATGCACCTAAAGATGTAAATGTAATAATCGAAGTTCCATTGGGTGGCGATCCAATTAAATATGAATTTGATAAAGAATCTGGTGCAATGTTTGTTGATAGATTTCTTTATACACCAATGCGTTACCCAACAAATTACGGTTTTATTCCGCACACTCTTTCGGGTGATGGTGACCCTGTTGACGTGCTTTGCATTGGTCGTCGTCCTTTAATCCCTGGCTGTGTATTACGTGTTAAGCCAGTTGGTGTTTTATTAATGGAAGACCAAGCCGGCATTGATGAAAAAATCATCGGCGTGCCAATTCCAAAACTTACGGCTTTCTATGATGGTGTAGAAGAATATACAGATTTACCAGCAATTCAAATTGCACAAATCGAGCATTTCTTTGCTCACTATAAAGATCTAGAGCCTGGAAAATGGACTAAGATTCATGGCTGGAAAGGCCGTGAAATTGCCGAGCAAATGATTTTAGAAGGCATTGACCGCGCCAATAATTCAAAATAATTTGAGATATGAAATTAAGGCTTGGATTTCTCCAAGCCTTTTTTTTAATTGCTAAACTCTTTTAATTGAGTATTGACGATAGAGAGTTTTGCAAAACTCCAATTGCCGCCGGTTTCAATATTCTGGATAGCGTCAAGAGTATTACCAATATTATCAAAATTCGCATTAAGCCATTTATCAAAAACAATATCTGGATCTTTAGCGCTTGCGGATTTTAAAATCTCTTTAGTGATTTTTGCTTGTTCTTGCATAAAATCTTCAATAAGTCTTCGGGTTGCCAATTTATCCCAATGATCATTTGAAACAATAGAGCCAGCAATAAAGCGCAATTCATCAAATCTTAGTTTATCGCCAAGCTTATGATAAATTCTTGCGGTATCTTCTATGCTTGCACCAATTTCACCAGCTATATCAATAATATCTGTTGAAGAAATCAATAGACGTAGGGCCGCAATTTCTTTGGCAATTTCCGCATTTAAGCCATTATTCTGTAATTCAAGCGAATGATTATTAATACGATTAAATTCAAAGCTTGATACAATATCAAAAATAAGCGGCTTTAAGGTTTTCACACCATTTTTATAAAGATCTATAATGCCTTTAATGCTTTGGGCATCGCCACCTATTTTTCCGCTTCTTCTTGCCAGCCAATAAGTATGACGGCGAAGGGCGGTTATTATATCCAAATGACACTGATATTGGACATTTGCCGCAAGCTTTAAATCAAGTTCATTAATGGATTTGAATAATGGCACTAAGTCAAAAATTTCTTCGGCTGAATAAAATGCCCTGACAATAGCGTCGGTTCCAACCATTGCGCTTTCTCTTAGTCGTGAAGAGAAAGTAAAGCCGCCAATATCTGTTATATGATTGGCGATTATGGTTGCAATTATTTCACGTTTCAATGGATGCAATTGCATAAGAGCTTTATATTTATGGCACTCGTCAGGGAAATAATTGACCAAAGTATCAAGGAAATATTCATCATCAGTAACATTTGTTGCCAGAATTTCGCTTGATAAATGGATTTTACCATAAGCCGTTAATACAGCAAGTTGCGGCCTTGTAAGGCCTTCACCACGTTCACGAAGTGCGCGCATTTCTTCAGTGCTTGGCAGATATTCAACTCTTCTATCAAGTAAGTTAAGCCCTTCAAGATCTGTCATGAAATTCTCATGGGCATCAATATCTTCGCTTGCAGTTTTCTGCATTAAAGATACTGCAAGAGTTTGATTATAATTATGCGCAAGTACATGACTTGCAACATCATCGGTCATAGTGACAAGTAAATCATTTCGGGCTTCTGGCTTAAGTTTGCCGTTCGACATAGCGACATTAAGAAGAATTTTTATATTCACTTCATGGTCAGAGCTATCAACACCGGCCGAATTATCAATCGCGTCAGTATTTAGCCTTACGCCATTTCTTGCCGCCTCAATACGGCCTTTTTGAGTTGCACCAAGATTTGCACCCTCACCAATGACTTTGGCCTTTAATTCATTGCCATTTATACGAATAAGGTCATTGGCTTTGTCACCAGCATCAGAATTAGTTTCTAGTGATGCTTTTATATAAGTGCCAATGCCGCCAAACCATAATAATTCACACTCTGATTTAAGTAGTGCGTTCATTAATTCAGTTGGGGTGGCTTCGTCGGCATCAATGCCAGTAATCATTTTTATTTCAGGTGTAAGGCTTATTGATTTGGCGCTTCTTGGGAAAATACCGCCGCCCACAGAAATAATAGATTTATCATAATCTTGCCATGATGAGCGCGGAAGCGCGAACATTCTTTGACGCTCTATGAATGATTTTTCTTCATCAGGGTTTGGATCTATGAAAATATCCCTATGGTCAAAAGCCGCAATAAGGCGGATTTTTCGTGATAATAGCATGCCATTACCAAATACATCGCCCGACATATCGCCAACACCGATCACATTAAAGCTTTCGGTTTGTATGTCTTTGCCAATCTCACGGAAATGGCGTTTAACCGCTTCCCATGCGCCGCGCGCAGTTATACCCATTTTCTTATGATCATAACCTTGTGATCCACCAGAGGCAAAAGCATCACCAAGCCAATGATTATATTTAAGACTTATAGAGTTTGCGATATCTGAGAATGTCGCGGTGCCTTTATCGGCGGCAACCACAAGATACGGGTCATCCGCATCATGACGAATTACAAGATTAGGGGAGATTATGCCGCCATCTTTTCCAATATTATCGGTAATATCAAGCATGCCAGATAAGAATATTTTATAGGCATCAATTGCCGCCGCTTGAATTTCATCACGCGTGCCAGTTTTAGGTAAAGCTTTAGGGAAAAATGCGCCTTTTGAACCAACCGGAACAATTACCGCATTTTTAACTTGTTGAGCTTTAACAAGGCCTAATACTTCGGTTCTGAAATCATCACGTCTATCTGACCATCTTAGGCCGCCACGCGCCACAGGGCCAAAGCGCAAATGTGCGCCTTCGATAATTGGTGAATAAACCCAAATCTCTCTATAAGGTTTTGGATCTGGTACTTCTTTAATTTGTTTAGTAATTATTTTAAACGACATATAAGGCTTAGGCGCTTCATTTTCGGTTTGGAAATAATTGGTTCGCACCATATTATTCACCATGCCCAAAATTCTTCTTAAAGCTCTATCGGCATCAAGGCTTTGCACCTTATTAAGCTCAGTGTTTAAATATTCATTGATTTCTTTTTGGGCGATATTTCTATCGGCATTAAAGCTTGGATTAAATCTTGCATTAAATAAATCAAGAATACCAAGGGTGATTTCAGAATATTCACTTAAGGCTTGTTCAACCACGCTTTGTGAAGGGTCAAGACCAGTTTGCGCTCGCCAACGTGCAAAAGCACGCATAAGACTTGCTTCGCGCCAAGAAATTCCAAGCCCTGTAATAAGGCGGTTAAAGCCGTCATTTTCCGCAAGTTTTGACCATACGGCCACAAAGCCAGTTTCAAATGCGTTTTTAATTTTATCAAAATCAATTGCTTCGCCATTTACATCACGCATAAGAACATCATGCACATACACAGAATTATCTTTATTATCTTTAATTCTATATTGGGCTTCGCTTTCAACATATAGACCCATGCTTTCAAATATTGGCATTGCCTCTGAAAGCGCCAATGGTGAATCATATTTATAAAGCTTGGTGCGTAAAATATTATCGGCTTGAAGTGGTAATTTATAAGCTCTTACTTTTACTTCGCCCGCTTTAAGTGAGAATATTTCCTTTAAATCAATCAAAGCTTCTTCGGCTTTATAAGCTTCTTTATAAGCTTCAGAGAAGCCACCAAGATATTTTACAAAGCTAAATTTATCTTGGGTTAATTGCTCACCTAGTTTTTCGAGCGCGTCTTCCCAAGTGAAAGTCATTGCCGAAATAGCTTCTTCAAGCTCTTCAATATTTGGCTCTTTGTGCTCAAATGGGTTTACCCCAATAATATAATGCACGCGCGCCAATGGGCTATCGGAGAAAGTCGGATAAAATGCCGATAACCTTCCGTCAAAGGCATTTATTAATTCCTGACCGATTTTTTGACGAATTTGCGAATTATATCTATCACGTGGTACAAATACTAAGACAGACATGAATCTGTCGAATTTATCGCGTCTTACAAATACTTTGGTTTTCGGTCTATCTAAAAGATGAAGAATGCCTAAGCAAATACGTAATAAATCTTTTTCTTCGATTTGGAATAATTCATCACGCGGATAATTTTCAATAATATTGATAAATCTTTTATAATTATGTGAGCCTTCTTCAAAGCCAGAAGCCTTTAAAGTATTTTGTAATTTATGCCTTAATAATGGCACATCTCTTATGTTTTCATCATAAGCTTCTGCGGTGAAAAGGCCGATAAATCTATCTTCACCTAAAATATGTCCGTGCTCATCGTATTTTTTAAAGCCAATATAATCAATAATTGCGCGTCTATGAACTCTGGATTCAAGATTTGCTTTGGCAACTACGATTGGCTCTTTATCTTCTAAATATTCAACAATTCTTTTGCTTAGGATTTTTGGTTCACTTGATCGACGAAGCACACTTCTTAAAGGATCGCGTAAAATCCCAAGATTTTCGGATTCAAGAATATTTGAAGACTCGTTATTAACAACGCCATTTCCATCATGCTCATAAGTATAAGAACGGGCCCCAAGAAACACAAAATTACCGGCTTCTAACCATTTTAAAAAAGCAATTGATTCAGCGATTTCATCACCAGAAGCTTTTATATTTGCAACCGCTAATTCTTTTATGCAATCACGCATACGTGAGCGCATTTCGCCAAAATCTTCGACCGCAAGCCTTACATCATCAAGTGTATTTTTTAAGCCAACAAGGATGGATTCGCGTCTGGCGATACTTAGTGGTGGAAAGTGTACTTGGATATAGGATTCGCGAATTATAACCCCTTCACGACCTCTTACACCATCATCATCACGCCTTACGTCTATAATTGGATGGAACATGGCCTTTACTTCTATGCCTTGCGCCCCAATTTCGCCCATAATACTATCGACAAGGAATTCGCAATCAGGCCCTACAACTTCAAGAATGTCGCGCCCTAAATCTTTGCCATTTTTGTCTTTTGCCGAATAAATACGTGTAAGTCTTGAGCTTGGTGATTTTTGGGCATTATCAATCCAGAATTTATGCGCGATAAAGGCCAAATCTTCTAAACTAAGGCCGACAATATCATCAATAAAAACATCTGTTGCAATTTGTAGAAGGAAGATTTCGGCATTTATATCAAGTCGACCATTAGTACTAAAACCTTCAAGGTCTTTTGCGGCCTCTAGGAATTGATTTTCGTCTAGGAATTTTTGATTAGTTAAGACTAGCTTATTTGAATTGGTTTTAGGCATGCGCTTCCTCCACAGAAGAAGCACAATCTATAATATAATAGTGAATTATTTTTTACTGTTTATGTTAAAATTATTCGTCCTTATCATCATGCCTATCGGGGTTGCCATTTGCGGACATTAAAATTGCAATTGGTCTTAGGGTAGGAAACTGCGCCATAATAATCATTATCATTACACTTATTGGAACCGCAAGGAACATGCCGGTGCCGCCCCAAATCTTTCCCCAAAATGCCAATGATAAAAACACCATTAAAACCGAAATATTTAAACTATCCCCTGTCATGCGTGGCTGCACTATATTGCCAATAATGAATTGAATAATTTGTGAAATAACTAATATCCCAAGTGCAGGTATAGGTGAAACAAATTGAACCAAAGCAAATAATGCCGGCAAAACACTTGCAACCAATCCGCCAACCGCAGGAATATAGCTTAGAAGGAATGTAATCATCGCCCAGAATAAAGCATTCTTAAGACCAAAAATTAAAAATAATATCCAACATAATACGGAAATCATTAAGCCAGTTATGGTTTGTACCCATAAATATTGCTCCATTGATTTACGAATAGCACCAGTGATGCGGGTAAATGCGCGTCTTTCAGTGCTGTTTGGGAATATGTTTACAATTTTCTTAGGTAGGCTTGCTTGGGCTGCAAATAATGAAATTACATAAATGAAAACAAATAAAGCTTGAGAGCTAAAGCCCTTTAAAACATCACTTACCCCTGAAAGGATTTTTACGGGGCTTATTCTTTCAAATAAATCACCAACTGTAGGCGCAGTTCCGGCTATATTAAAAGTCTTGTAAAAGCCGGCAATAGTTTCATCAAGGCGGATATGATAAGCGTCTAAATCTTTTGAAAATCCAACCCCGTAATCGGCAATAAAGGCTACCATAAAGGTCAATAAAAGAAATACTATAAATAGGGTAAGTGGAACGGCATATTTGCGCTCTATTAATGGAAATCTTTTATGTAAAGCAACCGCCATCCCATCAATTGTAAGCCATAAAAACAAAGCAAGCGCGAGTGGCGTAATTAAATCCGCAAAATAAATAAGCCCGAAAACAATTAATGCCGCAGAAGTTAAAATTCGAGAAAGAACAAGTGAATTGCTTATCATTATATGCCTATTTGTGCGACTATTTATTTTTATTAAGTTTAAGGCTTTTTATAATATTGGCAAGTTTAATCTATTGAAGCTTCTGGTTTAAAACTAATAATATTTTTATCAATGGCTTCTTTTTCTTTAGCAGGTAAGCTTTTGGCAAGACTTGCCGCTTTTGAACCTGCATCAGTGTCACCACCTTTTGCCGCAAGAGAATACCAATAATAGGCATCTTTAGGGTTTTTATTTGTACCAATCCCAAGTTCTGCCATAGCGCCAAGATTATATTGGCTATCCACGGAGCCTTTTTTAGCCGCTTTTTTATAATAATCTGCCGCTCTTGATAAATCTTGAACTGAATTATTGCCTTCTGAATAATATGTACCAAGATTATGTAATGCAGTCTTAGATCCAGCATTTGCCGCTTTTTGTGTCCATTGACGGGCAAGTGCCATATTAGGCTCTACGCCGTCCCCTTTTTCATACATTCTTGCAATTCTATTTTGCGCCCTTACATCGCCAGCAGATGCCGCGCGTTGCATAAGATCAAAACCTGCTTTTTTGTCACCGGCATTAATTTTGGCAATTGCTTCATTATATGCGTTTGAACTAGTAGCTTTAACTGGCTTTACGCTTGAGCTAGTAGCAATTGAGGGTGTATTAGATTTAGCGGCTATTGGTTTTTCATTTTGTGTAATAATTGGCTTTGCTGGCAAAGGCTTTGCAATTGAATTTGCAAAGCTTGAATTGGCAGCAGTTGTTTTTGTAACTGATTTATCAGGCGCACTAGTTACAGGCGCTTTTTTAAAATTTGGCGTCATACCATCTGCGTTTGATTTTACAGGGGAACTTGGTGGTGGCGCCTCATTCGGAACGCTTGTATTTTCTTGTGTTACAATGGGCGCACTAGTTTGTGTAGGCGGTATTGGCACAGCCGTTTGCTCAGCAGGCGGTGCAGCTATAACAGGCGGTTTGACATTTACGCTTGCACTAGCTTCTGGGCTTGTGATTATCCCGCTTGTATTGTTTTTAGGCTTAAAGAATTGATATGCACCAAAAGCCGCGACAAATAAAATTGCCCCAGCCGCAGTTAAAGCCAAAGGAGAAATGCTCAGTTTATTGGCTTCGGAACTAGCTTTTTTCATTTTACTAGGTCTTAGGGCTTTTGTACTTGAATTTGGTTTTTGCTTAGCTGACTTCTTTGAAATTTCAGCTGAAGCAGCTTTTGCCGCCTCTCTCGCATTATTTAAATAATCATTTTTGCTTAATTTCTTTTCAGGAATGATTTTTTCTTCTTCCCAATCTTCATTATTCGAAATATTAAATTCGTTTTCAATTTCATCGTTTTCAATAATATTAAGCTCATCTGGGCCTAATTGCGCAAGTTCATCAAAATCTTTGCCAAAATCGCTTAAGAATTTTTCTTCTTCACCTTGAATAGCAATTTCGTCATTGGTTTCATCATTCAAAGAATCTAATTCGTCGAGATTATCTAATTCATCAATATCAGAAAACGACTCTAGTTCACCATCAAAATCGTCAAACTCTTCGATATTTTCTGCAGGAATTGCGCTACCAAAATCGTGAGAAAACGGCATTATAGTTTCTTCAGCTTGTTTATTTATCGGCGCTTCAGCTTGAATATTTGCTTTATTTGAAGTTTGTTCTTTATAGGTAAAATCCGGAGATTTTAAAGTTTCAATATGCTTTGCATTAGCTTTATTTTCAATGCTTTCAAGGCGACTTAAAATAAGCTCAAGTCCGCTTTTTATAGGAAGATTATTGTCCTTAAATCTTTCTTCGGTGCTATAGATTTCTTGTTTAATTCCATCATATTTATCATGGAAATTATTATTTAATCTTTGCTCGGTTTCCGCGATTCTTCTTTCAATCTCTGAAGTAAAGTTTTGTTTATGGCTTTCAATTTGCTCTTCAAAATTGCGGTTCCGCTTTTCCATGTGAGAAATAATATCACTGGTTTGCAATTCAATATTTGCAATACGAGAGTCAATTTTTTGAGTTAAGGTTTCGACATGAGAGCTTACATTTTCAAAAAGATTATTGTCGCGTTTTTCAATTTGCTCTAATCTTTCATTTACAAGCAAAGAAACCTTACCAAGCTCTAGCCTTAAAGAAGTAGAATTATCAATATTATCCTGATTATATTCTTCAATCTTTTTCAAGCGTGAATTTAGGCTTTGATTAGAGCTTACTAATTGCTCAGAAATATTTTCAATCGCATTAATTGAATCATTTTGGCTTGCCGCTATTTTCTCTTCAATTATTTGATTAATATTGCGGTTTAATTCAGAATATTTAATTTCAAGGCTACGAAGCTTTTTTTCAAAATTTTCTGTAATTTCTGTCTTTAATTCTTCAATAGATTGACTTTCTATATCAGTAAGACGCGCCGATAAATCAATTAGAGAATCTTTTAAAACTTGATTGATTTGCTGTGCTTGTTTTTCGGTTTCAAGCACTCTGTCGCTAAGTAATATTATGCCTTTATTAGTTTGCTCAATTGCTTGGGTCGTAATAGTTTCTATGCTTTCAAGGCGTGCGGCCGAATCATTTAAACCGCTTTTCACACTTGAAAGGCCATTATTTAATAAGGCCTCCACATCTTTAGGGCTTAAGCCCTCTGCAATTTTTTTCTCATTATTCGCAACTTGAAGCGCAATTTTTTCCATGGCAATTTCAAGATTGCGCAAAGCAGATAATGATTTATTGGAAGGCTCATCACGTTCAATTCTTGCAAGTCTGTCTTTAATTGTTTCTTGGGCATTCTTAATATCATTAAGTGAAGTATTAATATTATGCCCATTTCTATCGGCACGTAGTTCACTATCTTCGATACGACGTAAAAGCCCATCAATTGCGCGTTCGGTTTGAATATCTCTTTGCGGTATTGCCGCGCCATACTGTGGTACCGCTTGTGGGATTACTTGCGGTATTATTGGCTGTTGCATTATCGGTTGTGGGCTTTGCTGCACATATGAATTTGAAGAAAATCCATTATTATTAACCGCTTCTAGTTTGCGGTTAAGGTCTTCCATTGCTTGCGCAAGCCTTGAGTTTTCAAAACCATGACTAGAGTTTGCATTTGGCATATTGTTTGGCATGTCATTAGCCTTTAAGTAATTATTTGAATTTGAATTTATGTTTTGAGAATTAGAAGAATCTGCTTCTTCAATAAGGCGATTAACTAATTCACCCAAAGTAAGGCCATTCTTTCCGGCAATCTCTTTCGCTGTCTCGCGATTATTAGATTTTATGCCCTTTATGCTCCAGGGATTATTTTGTGACATTCTGCACTCTCTCGCCCATTTTAGGCCTTAAATAATTCGAAACACTAAGTATGACTGGTAATACTCATTAGTTTAACTCATGTTTTTTTACTGATTGGGTAAACAGAATATTAATTTTTTAAAAAATCACAGTAAAATCTTCAAAAAGCAAAATGAGAATTGCCAAATATATAATATATATTATAGTGGAAAAAATTTAGTTTTTTAAGAAGCTCAATTATTAATTAATCAGATTATAAAGAGGAAAATATGCAAAGACGTAATTTTATATTAGCAAGTTTAAGTGGCGCGGCATTATTGCAATCAAGCGGCGCATTTGCGGCGGGTATAAAAACCGCAAAGTCTAAAGCAGTAAAGCCTCTTAGTGATAGACAGTTTTATGCTAATCTTTTGCAAAAAATTGCCGAGCCGGTTTTATCAAATTTATCGCAAGGCACGTTTAAAGCAAATTTTCCAATTGAGCTTTCACCAATATGGGATGGGCGACCTAAAAATTATGCATATTTAGAAACTTATGGCCGTCTAATTTCGGGTCTTGCACCCTGGCTTGCACTTGAAGATACAAGCACTGAAGAAGGACTTGTTCGCAAAAAATTACGCGATTATGCGCTTGCTTCATATGAAAATTCAGTAAATCCAACAGGTCCAGATTATTTTTTATGGCGTGGCGGACAAGCACTTGTTGATTCGGCTTATTATACAAATGCATTAATACGTGCGCCTAAACAATTATGGGAACCGCTTTCAAAAGATACAAAGACAAGAATTGTAACTGAGATTAAGAGCTTAAGAAAAGTTTCCCCGCCTTATACAAACTGGTTATTATTCGCGTCAATGAATGAAGCATTCTTGCTTATGGTTGGCGAAGATTATGACCCAATGCGCGTAGATCTTACCCTGAAAAAAATGGAAGAATGGTATGTGGGTGATGGTTGGATTGCGGACGGTCAAAAATTTCATTTTGATTATTATAATTCATTCGTAATGTATCCAATGATAATTACAATATTAGAAATTTTGGTAAAATATAACGCCAGATTCAATAATCTAAAGCCAGTTGAAGAATTAGCAAAATGGCAAAAGCGTATGCAAAGATATTGCGAACATTTGGAAAGATTAATTTCACCAACAGGAAGTTTTCCAACAATTGGAAGAAGTTTAACTTATAGAACGGCTGCATTTCAACCACTTGCTTTACTGGCATTGAAAAAGCAATTGCCTGCAAAGCTTAGTGAAGGGCAAGTAAGGGGCGCGCTTAATGCAGTGCACCGCGCGGTATTCAAAGATAATGGTAATTTCACAAAGGATGGTTACTTAAATCTGGGATTTGTTGGGGCAAATCCAAATCTTGCCGATAGATATTCAAATAATGGAAGCATGTATATAACTACGGAAAGCTTCCTTATGCTTGGATTGCCTGAAAATGATAGCTTCTGGACAGTGCCTGAAGAGGCTTGGACGCAAAAGAAAGCCTTTGAAGGCAAAGACTTCCCAAGGGACTATGCCGTAGATTATTAATAATCTAAGTAAATTAAGGGAATTATCTTATTGTACGGCAAGAAGCGGCGCTTCCTGCATTAACAATCCTTGTATAATTTCCTTGCTTTACAGAATGGCTAGTAGTTTCTTCACAGGCATTGCCTTTTTTACGAACCCAATGGCCGTCAACGCATACATTGCCTTCAGAAGATTTATAACATCTTGGCTCTATATAGCGCCAATTTCCGTCATTTGGTAAATTTGTAATATATCCATAGGCATTTGGCGCAGCTTCTTGGCCATTTGCGCCAAATCTAGTTTCGCCTTTAATACTTGGCGCAGGGCTAATATTCGCACTATTGACCTTAGTATATGTCTGTGCATTCGCATGACTTATGCTGAAGTTCAAAATAACACTAAATATAAACAATAAAACTATATTTAAATTTTTTTTGACAGAATTCTTCATAACACGCCTTTTCCACATTATTCATACAGAAACAGACTTGAATATGCATTATTTTTCCCCAATAGGCAGGTGTAAGCAAAAAAAATCGCAATTTTAAAGAAAATAGTCTTTGCAATTTTTGAAATAATTCTTAAGTATTAATAAAATAAAAAATGTAATAACAAACAAGCGGGCTACAAATGGAAATAAAAAAATCTTGGACAATTTCAGAGCTTTCGAATGAATGCGCTGTTACTCCTCGTACGCTTAGATTTTACGAGTCTAAAGGCATTTTAGAACCTTTACGTAAAGGTCAAAAGCGAATATATAATTATAAAGACAGAGCGCGATTAATCTTAGTCTTAAGGGGCAAAAGACTAGGTCTGCCGCTTGATGAAATAAAAAGCTTAATGGATTTATATAATCCGAATGATAATGAGGAACAGCTGCAAGCTTCTTTGAAAAAAGCGCACGAACAGATTGTTTTATTAAATGAAAAGAAAAGAGATATAGAATTAAGTCTTGAACGTATAGAAGAAGAAATAATTAACTTAAAAGCATTATTACAAAAGAAAAAAGAAAAACAAGGAAAATCCCAACAGGAGGAATAAATGACATACCAGGCCCCCGTAAATGATACGAAATTTATCTTAGACGAAGTTTTAAATATTGATGGGCTTGGGAATATCGGCAATTTTGCCGAATGTACCAAAGAAACGCGTGACCAAATAATTGACGAAATGGCGCGTTTTACAAATGAAATCCTTGCACCTTTGAATGCAATTGGCGATCACGAAGGTTGTATAAGAAATCCCGACGGAAGCGTGACCACACCAAAAGGCTTTAAAGACGCTTATAAACAATTTACCGAAATGGGCTGGACTACTATTGGCGCCGATGAAAATTATGGCGGTCAAGGACTTCCGAATATTATTTCAACCGCACTTGGTGAATATACTTCTTCGGCCAATATGGCATGGGCAATGTATGCTGGCCTTACACACGGCGCATATGCCGCGATTTTGGCGCACGGCTCTGATGTGCAAAAACAAACCTATCTTCCAAAAATGGTGTCGGGTGAATGGACAGGCACTATGAACCTAACAGAGCCACATTGTGGCACTGATTTAGGTTTATTGCGTACAAAAGCCGAACCAAATCCTGATGGAACTTATAATATTACTGGTCAAAAAATATTTATTTCCGCCGGTGAGCATGATATGGCGGATAATATTATCCATCTTGTGCTTGCGCGTGTTACAGGTGCGCCCGAAGGAACAAAAGGCATAAGTCTTTTTATTGTGCCTAAATTTATTCTTAATGATGATGGATCTTTGGGTGAAAAAAACCAAGTTTCTTGCGGTAAAATCGAAGAAAAAATGGGTATTCATGGCAATTCAACTTGTGTGATGAATTATGATGGCGCCAAGGGCTTTTTAATCGGCGAAATTAATAAGGGCCTTAACGCTATGTTCGTGATGATGAATGAAGCGCGCTTGGGGGTTGGCCTTCAGGGGCTTTCGCAATCCGAAGCCGCATATCAATCGGCGGTTACCTATGCCAAAGACAGAATTCAAGGCCGCTCTTTAACGGGTGCAAAAAATCCTGATAAGCCCGCCGATCCATTAATGGTGCATCCTGATGTAAGACGTATGCTTATGGATGCCAAAGCCTTTAATGAAGGCGGACGCGCATTTTTATTATGGACGGCTTTACAAGGTGATTTATCACATGTGTCGCCTGATGAAGCGCAAAAAACCAAATCTGCGGATTTTATGGCTTTACTTACACCAGTGGTAAAAGGCTATCTGACCGATAAAGGCTTCCAAACCGCAGTAAATTGCCAACAGGTTTATGGCGGTCATGGCTATATTGAAGAATGGGGCATGAGCCAATACGTAAGGGATGCCCGAATTGCCATGATTTATGAGGGCGCAAATGGCGTACAGGCACTTGATTTAGTGGGTCGTAAGCTTGCGCAAAATGGCGGCCGTGCGGTGCAATCTTTCTTTGCCGAGCTTGATGGTTTTATTAAAGAAAATTCAAACGTGCCAGAGCTTGCACCATACACTACCGCACTTGCCACCACCAAGGGTCAATTAATGGAAGCGACCATGTGGCTTATGCAAAATGGCATGACTAATTTTGATAATGCCGGCGCGGCATCTACTGACTATATGCATTTATTTGGCATAACTACGCTTACTTATATGTGGGCATTAATGGCAAAAGCATCGATTGGTAAAG
>CAYUCW010000003.1:0-60660 GCA_964443435.1 uncultured Caulobacteraceae bacterium
TACTTTAAAGATTATGCCCCAAGTTAGCTTGGGGCATTTTTTATGGGATAATATTATGGATATAAAAAAAGCCCCATAAAATGGGGCTTTTTGTTTCTATATTATATGTTCCTAGAATACAGTGTTTAATCTTACTGTTACTGGGAATGAAACGCGATCTGAAGTATCATTAACAAATCCAAGGTTTAGAGTATCTAAATCTGTATCAACTTGTTTAAGCTTATCGGTGTATCTTACGCCAACTTCCGCCGCAAGCTCCATATTATTAGTTATTGTATAAGATGCACCAATATCCGCACCCACAGTATAAGACCAGCTATCATCATAAAGTCTGAAATGGCCAACTGTGTCAGCACCGCTTACAAATTTAGTATGAATAGCATCAGTATAAGCTGCACCGCCATGAATTGCGAAATATGGACGAAGGGCATCAGTAAATAGGCCAATACCTAACCATTTTCTAAATCCAACTTCAGCCGTATATTGTTTGAAATTAGAAACATTACCAGTTAATGAAGAAGTACATGCATCCGGAGTTGAAGAATCAGATAAGCAACCAAAAAGAATATTGCTTTTTGCTTGCGCTTTATAATAACCAAGTGAGCCATAGACTTCTGATAAATCCGATAAGGCATATCTTACTTCAAAAGTAGTTCTTATCCCAGGCTCATAAGTTTCAGAAAAATCACGACCTCTTAATTTAATAGTGCCATTTCCAACAAGATTAGGATTAAGTGCGCTAAAAGCAAGTGTGCTGCTTGTGCCACCATTCATAGTAGCGCCAGATGTTGAACCTTCAGTGCCAATTGATGAACTGAATGACCATGGCGAAGAATATGATTGCGCATTAGCAGCACAGGCAAAGCCAGTGGCGATTAAAATTATCGAACTTAAACTTATAAGTTTAGTGTTATACTTACGGCTCATATATCGACTCCAATATTTTTAAGTAATTGTGAATCATATAATGGTGAAATGGTTAATATTGTTTAACCAAAAGTAAGGTTTTTAAGAAATTAATAAAGCCCATCCAGTTGGGCCAAGCGCCTCAAGTGGTTTAAATCGCTTTTTATATGCCATTTTTTCAGAGCCATCTATCCAATAGCCGAGATATACATAATCCTTATCCTGATTTTGCATATCCATTATTTGCGATAAAATAATATAACTACCAATGGATTTAGTTTTCAAATCAGTATCAAAGAATGAATAAACAAGGGAGATTCCATCTTTTAATAAATCCACTAAGACACAGGCAACCAGTTGATTTGTATTTTTATCTCTAAAATCTATAATCCGAGTAGAACTTGTGCCATCTTCAATCATTGAAATGAAATCTTCAGCGTCCATATCAGCCATTGAACCATTAAAATGCCGAGCAGCAATGTATTTTTTTAATAATGCATAGCGTTCTTCATTAGCTTCGCAAAAATTGGTTTCAGCAATTAAATCAGAATTAGCTTTTAAAATTCTATTCCAAGATTTGAATTTAAAGTCTTTGACCGGGATTCTTACGGAAACACAAAGTGAACACATATCGCATGATGGTCTATAGGCTATATTTTGAGATCTTCTAAAGCCAGCTTGGGTTAGTGCTTCATTGAGTTCCGCGCCATCTATTTCATCAAGTGTGGTAAAAAGCTTTCTTTCGCGGCGATTTGGTAAATAAGGGCAGGGTTGCGCACCGGTAAGATAAAAGCGCAGATTCTTATTTAATAAATTATTTTGCGGGTAAGATAATTTTTCATTCGCCATCATTATAAGCTATCATAAATACATAAAATGTATAGTATTTTTGCTCTTATTAGAGGCTATAGTCCGACATTCTCAGGTAATGGTGCAGATGCACGTTTCAATGTTATTGAAATTCTGCGGTTTGATGCTTGATACGGATCGTCAGGGAATAGGGGCTCTGCTCCTGCTTTGCCTGAAACTTGAACGATTCTATCATCAGAAATACCAGTTTCTTTTAAAGTCCTTCTTGCCGCATTTGCACGCGCCGCAGAGATTTCCCAATTTGAATTATATGGATCAGGATTTGGAGCCGCGTCAGTATGTCCAGCGATAATAATTTGATTTGGTAATTGTGAAATTACTCTTGAAGCGGCTTTTAAAATTGTTTTAGCTCTCTCATTAGGTGTGATAGAGCCAGCATTAAACATTGGCCTTCCTTCTTGATCAACGATTTGAATTCTGAGACCTTCAGGGGTTTGATCAACAATTACATTTCGCGATAATTCAGCAAGCTCAGGTAAATCTTGTAAGGCTTGTCTTAAAGACATTTCGGCTTGTTGAAAATTGTTTGCTTCTAGTTGGGCGGCTTGAGCTTCTTCTGCAGACATAGCCTTCTGATGAGTTTGAGATTCATCATGCTCAGTGGGGGTTTCAGGCGGTGTTTGCTTTTCAAACATTGGTGTTGCGCCTTGTTGAAGCGCACCTGATTCGCCAAGGGCAGTACCTGCAAGAATACCGCCAGACCCAGAAGTAGTAGCCGATAAAGATGCCGGCGCAAAATAATCCGCAATACCGCGTTTTTGTTCTGGTGAAGATGTATTAATAAGCCACATTAATAAGAAGAAAGCCATCATTGCGGTCACAAAGTCTGCATATGCAACTTTCCAAGCACCACCATGATGGCCGCCTGAAATCTTTTTGATTTTCTTAATAATAATTGGGCGAGTATTAGACATAAAAAACCTTTAACCATATATTGTATAAAATTGGTTAAGTTTGTGTTTCAATATGTATAAAATTGCTCTTGTGCTTGTAACTATTTTATGCGCTTTTGTTTTAATTATTTAGTATTTTTGCCGCTTCAAGTGCCCAATAAGTTATAATTCCATCAGCGCCAGCGCGTTTAAAGCACATTAAAGCTTCTAATCTTGCTTTATTGCCATCAAGCCAACCTTTTTCAATTGCGGCCTCAAGCATTGCGTATTCACCAGATACTTGGAAAGCAAAAGTCGGCATTTTAAACTCTGTTTTTACGCGGGCAAGAATATCAAGATATGGCATACCGGGTTTTACTAGAATTAAGTCCGCGCCTTCTTCTATATCAAGTGCAACTTCTCTAATGGCTTCATCACTATTATAAATATCCATTTGATAGGTTTTTTTATCACCAATTAAAGCACCTTTTGAGCCAATTGCATCGCGGTAAGGGCCATAGAAACTTGAAGCATATTTTGCCGCATAAGACATAATTTGAGTATTTTTATAATTATTGGCTTCTAATGCGCTTCTTATTGCGCCAACCCTACCGTCACACATATCAGAAGGGGCAACAATATCCGCGCCATGCTTTGCGTATAATACCGCTTGCTTAACTAATAAATCCAGTGTTTCGTCATTAAGCATATACCCATTTTTATCTATAATTCCGTCATGCCCATGAGAAGTAAAGGGATCAAGCGCAATATCGCACATTATACCAATATTAGGTGCCGCGGCCTTTACCGCTTTTAAGAATTTTGGAATTAACCCATTTTCATTAAGTGCTTCATCGCCATTTTCACTTTTATAAGCTTCGTTAATATGTGGAAAAACAGCAATTAGTGGGATTCCTAATTCTTGCGCTTTTATGGCTTGATTTACCGCACTTTCAAGCGAATGTCGGTATATGTTTGTCATTGAAGGAATAACTTGCTTTTCTTCTGTGCCGTCATGAATAATAAGCGATAAGATTAAATCATTAGAGCTTAATTTGTTTTCAGAAACAAGACGACGTGACCAATCAGTCTTTCTATTGCGACGAGGGCGGATAGATGGAAATTTTGTGTTTGATGTTTTGCTTTGCATAATTTCTATTATTATAAACACGCTTTCATAACAATTGATTTATGCTTATTTATTTTAATAATATTAAAATGCATTTGCATGCTTGTTAACATTGTATTAAATACGTGCAAATATTCTATTCTAGAAATTTATTAACTCCATAAATTATTAAAGGTTGAATTTTCTTGGGCGAGCTTACACCTATTAAAAGGCCTGTCATAATCGCGCATCGCGGTGCCTCTGGTTATCGTCCAGAGCATACGATTGCTGCGTATGAACTCGCTATAAATATGGGTGCTGATTATATAGAGCCAGATCTTGTTTTTACTAAAGATGGCCATTTGGTGTGCCGCCATGAAAACGAAATTTCTTTAACTACTGATGTTGCTAAACGTAAAGAATTCGAAAATCGAAAGATCACTAAAAAGATTGATGGCAAACTTGTAACTGGATGGTTTACTGAAGATTTTACTTTAGCCGAATTAAAAACATTAAGATGTATTGAAAGACTTCCAGAATTAAGAAGTGCGAATTGTCGTTTTGATGAAATGTTTACAATTCCAACTTTTCAAGAAGTTCTAGAACTAAGATCAATTAAATCTTTGGAAAAAGGTCGCGTAATAGGTGTATATCCTGAAACAAAGCATCCTTCATATTATAAAGCTTTAGGTTATGATTTTAATAAGCCACTTTTAAAACTTTTGAATGAAGAAGGTCTAAATAAGCATAATTCCCCCGTTTATATTCAAAGTTTTGAAACCGAGAATTTAAAACAATTATCAAAACTTACAGCTGTTAAACTTATTCAATTATTGGCAAAAGATGGCGGGCCATATGATAAGCAATCTGGATATACTAAAACTTATGATTCTATGGCCACTCCTGATGGCTTAAGTGATATATATTCTTATGCTGTTGGAATTGGCCCTGAAAAGTCAATGATTTTTCCTGTTGATGAAAATGGCAATACACAAAAAATAACAAGTCTTTTGACTGATGCCAAGAATGCAAAATTAAAAGTCCATCCTTGGACATTTAGACTTGAAAATCATTTCCTTGCCAATGAATATAAAGCAAAGTCACTTAAAGATAATATTATCGATAAAGACCCTGGCTATTTAGTGGCTGAAATCAAGGCATATTTTGATTTAGATATTGATGGAATTTTTTGCGATTTTGCCGATATTGCATATGATTGTAAGAAAACAATTATACAAGAAGATTAGGAAAATTTCCTTCTTCATTTATAAATATTAATAATTTTTCGCTTCCTTAAAAGCGCATCCAATAAATATAGTATTTTTGTTTCAGATTGAGAATATTATAGTTTTCGAAAAATTTATGATTATGATTAATTCTTAGTAAACTTTGATAAGTAATTGAATTATATATAGAAAATATGTTTTACCAACAGTTAATTTGCGCTTAAATAGAAATTATTTATTTCGTATTATACTATTTGAAAATGTCAAAGAAATTGGCTCGGGGTTTTTTAAATGGTAGCGGTAAATAAACAAGATTTAATTCCAACTTATATTGGGACAGCAAGCACTCAGAAGATTGAGAGCAATGAATTCTCACAAGTTGATATTTATAAAAATGCTTTGTCTTTAGTTGAGCGTTTGCATAGACAATTATTGGACGTAGTTAAAGATGACCTTGATAGAACAGGTCATGAAGAATTAACTCCGGTTCAAGCTTTGCTTATATATAATATTGGTGAAGAAGAATGGTCAGCTGGTGAGTTAAGATCAAAAGGTTGTTATCTTGGTTCAAATGTTTCTTATAATTTGAAAAAAATGCATGAGCTAGATTATGTCGAAAGCAAAAAATCAGCGCATGATAAGCGTCAGATTAAATTAAGACTAACTATTAAAGGTCGTGCGGTTCGCTCACAATTAGAAAGCATGTTTAATCGTCAAGCAACTACTATTTCGCCAGTTGGTGGAATTGATTCAAGCTCATTAGAAAATGCGAATAAAACTCTTTCAAGATTAGAGCGTTATTGGAACGATCAAGTTAAGTATCGTTTATAGTATCAAAAAAACTGTAAAATTAATTGCACCTTAATTAAGAAATCTGTATTTAAGGTGCGACACTTTGCGCATATACATTTTAGAATATATTTTGTACTTGTTTATTGTGTTGATTAATTTACAGGAATGGGTTCGCCCATAAATATAATGAAATTTGAATCTGCTTTTGACGCCGCATTAAATGATATTAAAAACGAAGGCAGATACCGCGTTTTCGCGAATATTGAACGTATAAACGGCCAATTTCCTCGTGCTAAATTTTATAATGAAACTTCTTCAAAAGAAATTATTATCTGGTGTTCTAATGATTATTTAGGGCAGGGACAAAACCCTGAAGTTCTTAATGCTATGCATGACGCTATTAATATAGTTGGCGCAGGGGCAGGCGGCACTCGTAATATTTCAGGTACAAGCGTTTATCATGTTGAATTAGAAGCAGAACTTGCAGATCTTCATCAAAAAGAATCTGCACTTTTATTTACATCTGGCTATGTTGCAAATGATGCAACGCTTTCAATTATTTCAAGAATTATACCTGGCTGCATTATTTATTCTGATAGTTCTAATCATGCTTCTATGATTGAAGGCATAAGACGTTCAGGTTGTGAAAAGCGTATTTTTAGACATAATGATGTCGCCCATTTAAAAACCTTATTAGAAAATTCACCTAAAAACGCGCCAAAACTTATAGCTTTTGAGAGTGTTTATTCAATGGATGGCGATATTTCCCCAATGAAGGAAATCCTTGATTTGGCTGACGAATATGGCGCTTTAACTTATCTTGATGAGGTTCACGCTGTTGGGCTTTATGGCGAATATGGTGCCGGCGTAGCCGAGCGTGAAGGTTTACAGGATAGATTTGATATAATTGAAGGCACACTTGGTAAGGCATTTGGTCTTATGGGTGGATATATAGCTTCAAGTTCTAAAATTATTGATGCAATACGCTCAATGGCGCCTGGTTTTATTTTTACAACATCTTTGGCGCCAGTTTTAGCGGCAGGTGCGGTGAAAAGTGTTCAGATACTTAAATCTGATACTGGACGTGAGTTGCGTGCAAAGCATCAAGCGCAAGCAGAATATTTAAAAAATGCCTTCAGAAATGCGGGCCTTCCATTAATGGAAACTTCTAATAGTCACATTGTTCCATTATTTGTTGGAGATGCAAAGCTTTGTAAAAAGCTTTCTGATTTACTTTTGAATAATTATGGTATTTATGTTCAGCCGATTAATTATCCAACTGTTCCTA
Organism: uncultured Caulobacteraceae bacterium; assembly: GCA_964443435.1. Classification (GTDB taxonomy): domain Bacteria; phylum Pseudomonadota; class Alphaproteobacteria; order Caulobacterales; family Aquidulcibacteraceae; genus Pseudaquidulcibacter. The sequence continues at coordinate 7,063 of CAYUCW010000003.1, forward strand.
AAGGTACAGAAAGGCTTAGATTTACACCAAGTCCAGTTCACACTGATGAATTATGTGATGATTTAGTATTCAAGCTTATTGAGGCATTTAAATACTTAAATATTAAGCTTGCGGCTTAATCATATAAATATATAATAAACTCATGAGTGAGTTTATTTTTGAATTTCGTACTTTAGGAAATTTTACACAAATACGCGTAGTTGATACTGCTTCTTTAAAAGAAGCAGTACTAAGTGCACCTTCAAACCTTACGCGCAATGAAATGATAAGGCTTGGCACTAATAAAATGAAATATATCTTATCTAAGAATTAGACTTTTACTTTTGGTGCACGTCCAAGGCCAATTTGCTTGGCAAAATTAGATCTACGTTCGGCATAATTTGGTGCAACCATAGGATAATCATTTGGAAGGCCCCAACGTTTTCTATAATCTTCAGGGGTCATATTAAAGTTAGAACGAATATATCGTTTAAGCATCTTTAGTTTTTTGCCGTCTTCAAGGCAAATAATATAATCGTCATTTATTGATTTAGAGATATTTACTGCTGGTTTTAATTTATCTTGGCTTTTATCAATAGTATTGCTTTGGTTAGCGCTTAATGTTTTTTGAACAGAAATAATAAATGATGGGATACTTTCAGGATCCATTTTGTTAGCACTCAAATATGCTGAAACAATTTGAGTTGTACACTTTAAAATTAATTCTTCACTTATTTCTATATTGTTCATTATTGCCTCTTTTTTATTTACAAAACACTTAGTCCGAATATTTTGCATTATTTTTACTAGTAATTTTTAAGCTTAATTCTTGTATTTACTTATTTATACTACTTAAAGGCTATATTTTAAACTTTATTTAGTTGTAAATCAGCATGTTTATTTGAATTACTCTTAATTAATAGTAATATGTATTCATAATCAGTAATTACCGTTAAGGTAAAGATTGAAATTGCAGAAACTAATGCATTCTGTATTTTTTAAAGATAAATTACATAAGAAGTTTGGTTTTTTTGCAATTATAGTCTAAATGGCAAGCATTATTAGAACTTTTAAAGGGTTTCACTTTGTCAGATATTTTTTTTAAAGAGAGTCTTTCTTCTACAGATAGCGTTTTAGCAAATTACATTGCTGAAGAATTTGAACGTCAACAAGAAGGAATTGAGCTTATTGCTTCTGAAAATATTGTTTCTAAAGCAGTATTAGAAGCTCAAGGATCTGTGCTTACTAATAAATATGCTGAGGGCTATCCTGCTAAGCGTTATTATGGCGGCTGTGAAGTTGTTGATAAAATTGAAGATTTAGCACGCGATAGAGCGAAAGAATTATTTGATTGCAAATATGTAAATGTGCAACCTCATTCTGGTTCTCAGGCGAATCAGGCGGTGTTCATGGCACTTCTACAGCCTGGCGATACTTATATGGGGCTTGACCTTGCGGCGGGTGGTCATTTGACGCATGGCGCAAAGGCAAATCAATCAGGAAAATGGTTCAAGCCTGTATCTTATACTGTTCGTGAAGATACGCATCAAATTGATTATGATGCTTTAATGGTTCAAGCAAAAGAAGTAATGCCAAAGCTTATTATTGCTGGTGGTTCAGCTTATCCACGTAAAATAGATTTCGCAAAATTCCGCGCAATCGCGGATACTGTTGGTGCTTATTTTATGGTTGATATGGCGCATTTTGCAGGCTTGGTTGCTGGCGGCGTTCATGATAATCCACTTAAATATGCCGATGTAGTTACAACAACTACACATAAAACATTACGTGGACCACGTGGCGGTATGATTCTTTCTAATAATGAAGAATTAGGCAAGAAATTTAATTCTGCGATTTTCCCTGGTATACAAGGTGGACCATTAATGCATGTTATTGCTGGAAAAGCTGCTGCATTTGGTGAGGCTTTAACCCCTGAGTTTAAGCAATATGCTCAGGATGTAGTTGATAATGCGGATATTCTTGCAAAAACAGTAAAAGAAGGTGGTTACGCACTTGTGTCTGATGGCACTGACACTCACGTTGTTTTAGTTGACTTAAGACCAAAAGGATTGACTGGCCGTGATGCTGAAAATGCACTTGGTCGTGTTGGTTTAACTTGCAATAAAAATGGTGTACCTTTTGACACTGCTTCACCAGTTGTTACATCTGGAATTCGTCTTGGATCACCTGCTGGAACTACTCGTGGGTTTAAAGCTGCTGAATTTGCTTTTATTGGCAAGAAAATAGTAGAAGTATTAGACGGATTAATAGAATCTCCAGAAGGTAACGCGGAAATCGAAGCTAAAGTTCGTTCAGAAGTTCTGGAGCTTTGCAAAAAATTCCCGATTTATTAAGGTATAAATAGTGCATTGCCCATTTTGTAATTTTCCAGATACAATTGTAAAGGATAGCAGACCTGCTGATGATGGGTCTTCTATCCGAAGAAGGCGGCAATGTCCTGAATGTGGTGGAAGATTTACAACTTTTGAGCGCATTCAAATGCGCGAGCTAAAAGTTGTAAAGCGTGATGGGACTAAAGAACACTTTAGCCATGATAAGCTTCATCGTTCAATTTCAATCGCTTTGAGGAAACGTGAAATAAGCGAAGATCAAATCGATAATCTTATTCTTAAAATAGTTAGAGAGCTTGAAAGAACCGGAGAATCTGAATTCGCAACCGAAAAAGTTGGTGAAGTTGTCATGCATACATTGGCAAAAACAGATACTGTTGGCTATGTTCGCTATGCGTCTGTGTATCATGATTTTGAAAAACCAGAGGATTTTAGCCGCTTTGTAGAAGATAATTTAGGCGCTGTAAAATCTAAAAATTCTAAAAAAGTAGATTAATGGAAGTAATTCTTAAACTTGCTAGTTCTTTAGATGGCAAAATTGCGCTGTCTAATGGGCAAAGCCAATGGATTACTAATGAAAAAGCGCGGCAAAATGTTCATGAACTTCGTGCGCAGTGTGATGCTATAATTTCAGGAATTGGAACTGTTTTAAAAGATAATCCAAGTTTTACTGCTAGGCTTATAAATCAAACGCTTGTTCCCAAAAGACTTATACTCGATAGCAATCTACAAACACCTATCGACTATAAAATTACTAATAAAGATACGGTTTTTTTTATTTGCGAAAATAATGATGAAGCTAAAGAAGCTGAATTTAAAAAGCGTGATATAGAGATTATAAAAGCAAAATTAGTTACACCAAGACTTGTAATTAATTATGCAGAATCAAAATCTTATAATAAACTCCTAATTGAAGCAGGAAGTAAAATTGCGGCAAGTTTCTTAAAAGATGGCTTTGTAAATAAAATTTATTGGTATCGTGCACCGATTATTATTGGTGGTGATGGATTAGATGTAATTGGTAATCTTGGAATTGACGCAATTAGTGCAGCAAAACGTATGAAATTATTATCATCTGAAAATTTTGACGATAATATTTTAGAAATTTATGAAATAGGTAATTAATGTTTACGGGAATAATTCAAGACATCGGAATAGTAAAAAATATTGAAAACCTATCCGGTGATAGGATTTTTACAATTGAATCACGCCTCGATGCTGATTCTTTTTATATTGGCGCTTCGGTTTGCCATTCCGGCTGTTGCTTAACTTTAATAGAAAAGCAAAAGCAAGGTGAAATCTCGCATTGGAAAGTTCAAGTTTCCAATGAAACCATAAATCTGACAACTCTTGGTGATTGGCAGATTGGCGATTCCATTAATCTTGAGCCTTCATTAAAGATGGGTGATGAAATAGGTGGGCATCTTGTAACAGGTCATGTCGATGGCACAGGGATTATAAGCAATATTGAAAGTGATGCCGAAAGTAAGAGAATTACGGTTAAAGCTTCAGAAGAATTAATGAAATTTATTGCTAAAAAAGGCTCAATTGCAATTGATGGGGTTTCGCTTACTGTAAATGAAGTAACAAATGAAAGTTTTTGTGTGAATATTATTCCACATACATTAGAAAAAACAACTATTGGTTCACTTTTGCTTGGTAAAATAGTAAATCTAGAGCTTGATCCACTTGCACGTTATGCAGCAAGGTGGTTGAGTTTTAAGTGATAAAACAATATCAAACCGAATAGGTGAAAAATATGGCATTATTAGCAGATCCATTGAAGTTATTAATCGTTTGTGGTGATTTTTATCGTCACATTAGTGATGAGCTTATTGCTGGTGCAACCGAAGCATTAGATGCTTCACATGTTGAATATGCGGTGGCACGTGTTCCTGGCGCATTAGAAATACCTTCTATTATTGGTATGGCTGAAATTGCTGCGGCGCGTCCGGCTGGTCATAAATATGATGGTTATGTTGCTTTGGGTGCTATTATTAGAGGCGAAACTAATCATCATGATATAGTTTGCCGTGAAAGCACTCGTGCTATTATGGATATGACAGTAAGAGGGATTGCGATTGGTAATGGCATTCTATTTACTGAAAATGAAGCTCAAGCAATTGCAAGAGCAAGTCGTAAAGATAAAAACAAAGGTAAAGATGCGGCGGTTGCCTGTCTTACCATGATTGAAGTCCGTAAAAGACTTAATATGGGCAGTATTTAATTGGATAAACCAGAAAAATCATCAAAAATTAGTTCAGGATTACAAGCTAATCGTGGTGCAAGACTTTGCGCGGTTCAAGCTTTGTATCAGATTGAAATCACTGGGCTAGCTGGGAAGAAAGTTGTTGCGGAATTTTTAAATCATCGGATTTCTAACAAAGAAACTTCTGGCGATAAAATTTATGCAAATGCCGATTTGTTTCAGCTTTTAGTTCGTAAGGCAGTTGAAGATCATGTCATGATTGATGCACAGATTTCTCAACGACTTTCTAAAAACTGGTCATTAGAGCGAATAGATCCTATAGTTCGTGCGGCTTTAAGATGTGCTTGTTTTGAGCTTTTGAATTGCCTTGAAACCCCCGTAGCAGTTATTATTGATGAATATGTTGGTATTGTTGCCGCTTTCCATGAGGGCGCAGAGCCTGCATTTATAAATGGTATTCTTGATACTTTGGCAAAAGAAACCAAAGCGGATTTAGTTCGTCAAACATAATAAAATGGACGAATTTGGCTTTATTGATAAATATATTAAAAAGCTTACCAACGGCTATTCTGGCGCATTTAATCTTGAAGATGATATTGGTTTTATTAAAAATAAAAACCTTATAATTACTTCTGACACAATTGTTGAAAATACGCATTTTCGTTCAAAAGATGATTTATTTAGTGTTGGGCAAAAGCTTTTAAGAGTAAATCTTTCAGATATTATTGCCAAAGGCGCAATCGCAAAATTTGGAATTTTAAATATAAGTATTTCAAAAGATAAATTGTCTGAATTAACTAAATTTTTTGAAGGCTTAGAAAAAGACATAAAGGACTTAATCCCAGATTTTATCATTCTTGGCGGTGATACAACGAGCATAATTGGAAATTCTGTTTTTAGCTTAACAATTCTTGCCGAACCAATTAATAAGCCTATACTTAGAAATGGCGCAAAGTTAAATGATTCAATATTTATAAGCGGTAATATAGGTTCTGCGTTTCTTGGATTAAAAAGCTTAAATGAAAATCTTGAGCTAACTGAATCCGAAAAGCATTATTTAACGCCTCAGATTCCAGAACCAATTTTTGCAAACTTAATCGCGAAATATGCAAATGCATCTATGGATATTTCTGATGGTTTAATTCAAGATTTATCAAAAATACTTAAATTATCAGAATTATCGGCAAATATAAATCTTGATGAAATTCCATTTAATTCGGAATGCAAAAATTATCTTATAAATAATAATATAGCTGATTTAATTGGCTTTGGCGATGATTATCAAACAATATTCACTATGTCAGAGGATAATATAGCCGATTGCTTAGAGTTCGCAAAAGAAATAGGAGTAAAAATAGAAAAAATTGGTGAGGTGTGTCCAAAATCCGATATTCTTATTAATGCCACTTATAAAGACAAAGCTTTTAATGTTAATGAAATAAAAGGTTTTACACATTTTTAGCCATTTTGAATGATAATCTGGAAAAGGTGTAAAATGGCAAATAAATTTATATCAAAAATATTGGTAGCATGCATAATTGCTTCATCATTTATGAACACAATTTCTTATGCATCCGCTAAGCCCAAAACGGAAAATGTTGATCCTTTAAAAGTTGAAATAATGGGGATTGTTGTTCCGGTTTCTAATGGCCGTAGGCTTGTGAATTATGCCTTTTTTAGCTTAACTATTTATGCAAAAGATTCAGCAAGCGCAAATAATTTAAGGCTTAATCCCTTTTTGGTTAAAGATAAGATTGTTAAAGATTTCGCTAAAGCACCAATTTCCTATTCTGGAAACGGACTTGCCGTTGATGTTAAGGCTATGACAGCTAGAATTAAGCCATTAATCGAAGCATCTATGCCTAATGCTAAGGTTGGACGGTTAATGTTAAGCAATCCTGAATTTATGAAACGAAATTAATTCAGTTAAAAGATTCCCCAAATTAATGATTTTTATTGCGCAAATTAAAAACTTGTGTCTAGTCTATGATTCTAAAAGATAAAACGAATAAAGAGAGCATTAAGCCAATATCGTTTTATAGGGGAGGAAAAAAATGGATCCTAGTTCTACAGGTGTCTTATTTGCTATAGTATCGGGTATTGCGGCCATAATTTTTGGCTTTGTTACCGTTAGATCTGTACTTAAATCAAGTGCAGGCAATGAAAAAATGCAAGAAATTGCGGCGGCGATTCAAGAGGGCGCGAATGCCTATTTAAATCGTCAATATAAAACAATCGGCATAGTGGGTGCAGTACTTACTGTCGTATTATTCTTAGTTTTTGGCGCATTAAGTGCCTTTGGCTTTGTATTAGGTGCGGTACTTTCTGGCGCGGCTGGATATATTGGTATGCTTGTCTCGGTAAGGGCCAATGTAAGAACCACCGAAGCTTCATCTAAAAGTTTGGCGGCTGGCCTTGATATTGCGTTTAAATCAGGCGCGGTTACTGGTATGTTGGTTGCCGGCTTAGCATTGCTTGCAGTCACAGTTTATTATTATCTATTAACAAGTGTTTTTGGATATGATGCCACAGATAGAAAAACTATTGATGGCCTTGTGGCATTAAGCTTTGGTGCGTCCCTAATTTCAATATTCGCGCGTCTTGGCGGTGGTATCTTTACAAAAGGTGCTGATGTTGGCGGTGATATGGTTGGTAAGGTCGAAGCAGGCATTCCTGAGGATGATCCAAGAAATCCTGCAACTATTGCGGATAATGTTGGCGATAATGTTGGCGACTGTGCGGGTATGGCGGCCGATTTGTTTGAAACATATGCGGTTACTTTAGTTGCAACTATGGTTCTAGCTTCTATTTTCTTCAGAGATACAGGCGCAGAACTTATGATGGCTTTACCACTTGCAATTGGCGGCATGGCTATTTTTACTTCAATTATCGGAACTTTCTTTGTAAAATTAGGCAAAAACAACGATATCATGGGCGCTTTATATAAAGGCCTAATAGTTGCGGGTGTTCTTTCGGCTGTTGGTCTTTATTTTGTAGCCAATTTATTTATTACAAAAGGTATTCAAGCAAGTGATGGCAATATTATTGGTGCAAATGAAATATTTGGCGCGGGTATTATTGGTTTAATTGTAACTGCGGCAATTGTTTGGGTTACTGAATATTATACTGGTGTGAATTATAAGCCAGTTAAATCAGTTGCCGAAGCATCGATTTCAGGACATGGCACAAATGTTATCCAAGGCCTTGCAGTTTCAATGGAAGCTACGGCTTTACCTGCTCTAATTATCGTATTTGGTATTATATCAACATATAATATTGCGGGATTATTTGGTATTGCGATTGCAACAACTACGATGCTTTCAGTAGCAGGCATAATTGTTGCACTTGATGCATTTGGCCCTGTAACTGATAATGCCGGCGGCATTGCCGAAATGTCAGGCCTCAGTGGAGAAGTAAGAAAAACTACTGATGCGCTTGATGCGGTTGGCAATACAACAAAAGCTGTAACTAAAGGCTATGCAATTGGTTCGGCAGGACTTGGCGCATTAGTTTTATTTGCGGCTTATACCGAAGACTTACGTCATTTCAGTGCAAACCCTGAAAAATATAAATTCTTTGAAGGTGTTAAGGTTGACGGCTTATTTGACTTATCAAATCCATATGTAGTTTGCGGACTATTAATCGGTGGATTATTACCATATTTATTTGGTGGATGGTCAATGACTGCGGTTGGTCGTGCGGCTGGGTCAGTTGTTGAAGAAGTCAGAAGACAATTCCGCGAAATCCCAGGTATTATGGAATATAAAGCAAAGCCAGATTATGGTCGTGCGGTGGATATTCTTACAAAAAGCGCAATCAAAGAAATGATTGTTCCATCTTTATTGCCTGTTTTATCGCCTATAGTTTTATTTGCTATTATCTTTATTGTTGGCGGCAAATCTAATGCCTTGGCTTCGGTTGGTGCAATGTTACTTGGTGTTATCGTAACTGGCTTATTTGTTGCGATTTCAATGACATCAGGTGGTGGTGCATGGGATAATGCAAAAAAATCTTTTGAAGATGGCTTTACCGATAAAAACGGTGTTGTTCATCATAAAGGTTCTGAAGCTCATAAGGCTTCTGTAACTGGCGATACTGTTGGTGACCCGTATAAAGACACTGCGGGCCCTGCCGTTAATCCAATGATTAAAATCACAAACATTGTTGCATTATTATTATTGGCTTTATTGGCAAAATAATAAATCCAACAAGAAAGAGACAGCCCCGTATGGGGCTGTTTTTTTATGCAAGAAATGATATTTAGAATCTATAGACAAAATATAGACATAATTCTAATTATATTGTGATTGAAAAATATAGGGGTCAAATTTGAAAAAAGGTCGTTGCTCAAATAATGCTGAAAGCTGTTCTAATGCCGCTTCTGGAATTTTACTCCCTTATGCTGGTCTTGATAGTATTTGCCCAGAATGTGGTTCCCCCTTAGCGCTTGTCGCGACAAGTTCTACCAGTGCGAATACTAATACGCAGGTTAATACCCAGCCAAGTCAGCAATATAAAACTAATAATTATTCAAATTATGAGCCTGAACAATATAGCCAAAAATCATCGAATAAAGCCTTTAATTTTGTAGCAGGCTTGGCATTATTTTTGATTGTCAGCGCGATTGCATTCTTCGGTTTAAAATATTTCTTTGCAAATGATAGCGAAATGCAAACAATGGAAGAAGCCACCACCCAAGGAGCAACTGGTTTTGAAATTTTAAACCCGTATAAAATTGCGCGCGCCAATAATATTCTTGATGTTAAATCATCCGCTGATGATAATGCGAATTCAATTGCAAGTGTTCCATTAGGTACTGTCGTTGATGTTACTGAGCTTGGTCAAATAAATGGTGTTAATTGGGCAAGGATTAATGTTCCAAATCAATCTAATTTAAATGGATATGTCCATGCAGATCAGCTTGTAAGCTTAACAGGTGGTGTTGGTTTTGGACTTGATGGAACAATTACTGAAGCACCTGCTGCGCCCGTAGTTTCTGAAATATTGCCAATTGCCTCAAGGCAAGTTTGGATAAAAGCGGAAAAAGCAAACATTAGAAGTGATGTTGGCGCAAATAGCCCTAAGCTTGGCGTTGCTAAACTTGGCGACAGCCTAACAATAGACGCTCAAAAAACTATTGATGGCACGGTTTGGTATCGCGGTACTTTCCAATCGGGTCTTTCCGGTTGGCTAAGTTCAAGTCTTATAAGCGATGTTAAAATTGAAACTAATCCTGAAGTTTTAGAAGCAGATGCCGCAAGTGCTGCCGCAAAGAATGAAATTAATATCGGAAGCAATATTGTTGTTACTTCTGCGAAAACAAATATTTATAGTAGCGCGAGCGAATCTCCGGATAATATTGATGCCGAAGTTACGCGTGGAATGGTTCTTAATGTTACCGAAGTCATCGAGTCTAATGGTGTTATTTGGTATAAAGTTAATTCAAATCGCCTTGGGGTGAATGGATATTTAAAATCAAATAATGTTAAAGCAGTTGAATAGTAATTGTAGAAAATATTACTGCTTGCGGGCTTAACTGCAAACTGTATAAGAAATTTAAATACAGGCTTTTGAAATGCTCAATGATTCTAATGATAATAACGATATAGACCAGAATTCTGGTAAAAATGTTGCTAAAACGATTTTTATTGGTTTGGCGGCGGTTATAATTATTGCTACTGGTGGATATTTTGTTGGAAAATCAATGGGTTGGTTTTCCGGAAATACTGGCGTTACTAAAGCCAATAGCATCTCCTACACGACTAATGAAAGAATAGAGATAAAGAAAAAGCCTGATTTAAATTCGGCAACCGTTACTATATTGCGTGAAAATAGCGTTGTTTCAGGTGTAATTGTAAAATCAAATGGAACTGATTGGGTTGAAATCAATACTGTTGATGGTGATTACGGATTTGTGCAGCTTTCAGATTTAACTAAAATTGTTGAAAATTCAGAATCTAATAAACTAAATCCTGGGCAATATAAGCTTGTGACTTCTAATGATGTTTATTTGCGTTCAAGCCCATCATTGTCAGGAAAAATTATCGGTGTTGCAGAAGGTGGAACACGTTTAGTTTCAGATGGAACTATAAAGTCAGAAAATGAAACTTGGTATCGCCTGCAATTTGGTAATAATACTCTTGCCTATGTAATGGGTAGGTTTACAACGCCAGATGATGAAAGATCTTCTGCAAATAGTGGTCTTTCAGCGAATGGTCAGATTGGTGTTTTAGCTTATGCCAAAAGCATAACTAATGTGCAGGCTACGCCTTTTGAAGGCTCAAGAATTGTAAGGTCTTTATTAATTAATGACCCCGTAAACATTATCGGTCAAACCTTGGCCACTCAATGGTGGTATATTGTTCGCTTAAGTGATGGCGCACAAGGCTTTGTTTTACGCGATACTATAAGTGTTCCGCAATCTTCTTATAAATGGATGTATGCCGATGGGACAGAAGCACCAGGGCCAAATATCCCACAATCTAAATCGGCAAACACTTCTTCAAATTCAGCTTCAAATACTTCGACAGAAAGTTCTAGTGTTGAAGTTCCACTTGCACCGCAAGAAAAAGACGAAGAAATTGTCGTAATTACTAAAGATACTGAAATACCAGTTGATTAAAAAAAGCCCTTTAAAAGGGCTTTTTTATTGTTTAAGTTATTGTCTTCTTGGGCCGCCAGCGGATGATGGCAAGTTAACATCGCCACCTGGTAAAGTAACGGGGCTTCTACCAACCGAACCAAGGATCTGCTCAAGAAGTGTAACTTCGCGGCCTCTTGTTGGGGTTTTGCGACCATCATATTCAATAACTCTGCCATTAGCCAAAGTTAATTGATGGATTTCAGTTACAGTATCTCTATCATCAAAATTAAGAACTGTTACTTTACGTTCTATGGTTTTAGGTTTGTAAAATGCATACTGGCTTTGAACATCGCCAATATAATACCAAACCTGATCATTAAAAGTACCAATGCTTGATGGATTACCATATTTAGTAAGCAAAGTTTCTTTACTGTCTGTGCCGACAACTGCTGTTACTGGTGCATTATCTTCTGTAACAAAGCCATGATGGTCAATAACTGGCGTACAAGCTGTAGCTATAGTAAGTGATAATAAACCAAAACTAACTATAGATGTTCTTACAAATTTATGCATATTTAATCCAATTTATTTAATATTATGTGCTTATCTAGCTTGGTATTGTTTATCATTCAAGTATAACTCGCAATAATGAGGGAGCAATAAATGCTTAGTTTCTTTACAAACAGAAAAATCATTAAGCAAGCAAGTGAAAATTTGTTCATAAAGATGAATGAATACGCTCGAAATCCAGATTTTTATGGAGAAAATCAGGTTTTTGACGATCCAGACGGCCGATTTGAAATGGTTGCACTATTCTCTACTGCTATATTTGCAGCTTATGATAATTCTGATGACTTTCAAAAAGAAGTCTCTCAAGCTTTATTTGATAAAATTTTCAAGACATTTGACCAAGCCCTAAGAGAATTAGGTGTTGGCGATATGCAAGTCGGAAAAAGAATCAGAAAAATGGCGGAAAGCTTTTATGGGCGCCAAAAATCTTATTATGATTTGGTCAAAACACAGGATAAAGAAGCTTTAGCTAATAAAATTGCTTTAAATGTTTTTTCAAGAGATGAAGAAATTGAAGAAATTGATTTAATCCTTGCAGAAAAAACAATAGAATTATTTGAGAATATTAAAATACACTAATTTAGAAGCGATAAATTCCATTAATATGGTAAATCTTGTTTCTTTTAATAAGTTTATCGCTTAAAAGCGTTTAAATACATTAATGGGGCGGGTATGTTAAAAGATTATAATCGACAAGGAATTGTTATATCTGTCGATTCAATGGGTGGTGATAACGCGCCAATCGAAATAATCAAAGGTGTCGCAATTTTCTTAAAGAAAAACCTTGATGCAAGCGTTATACTTAATGGCGATAAGCAAATCTTAGAAAAGCTTTGTGGCGAATATAAAATTATTGATAGATTTGAAATCAATCATTGCCCAGAAGCTGTTGCTATGGATGCCAAGCCATCAACAGCCATGCGTAAAAAAGATACTTCAATGTGGGCAACTATTGAAAAGCTAAAAACTAATGCTGCGGATGCCGCTATTTCTGCTGGCAATACTGGCGCTTTAATGGCGATTTCCAATCTTCAATTAAGAACAATGGAAGGTATTCATAGGCCTGCTATTGCTGCATTATGGCCTAATCCACGTGGAACTCACTCAGTGGTTTTAGACGTTGGTGCAAATGTAGATTCTGATCCAGATCAATTAGTTGAATTCGCAATCATGGGTGAAGCTTATGCAAAAGCTTTATTTGGAATCGAAAAGCCTACAATTGGTCTTTTAAATGTTGGTTCTGAAGATGTTAAAGGTCATGATGATATTCGTGAAGCAATGCGCCTATTGAGAGAGCATGGAACTACACTTGGCATGGATGTTTATGGTTTTGTTGAAGGCACTGATATTTCCAATGGAACAACTGATGTGGTTGTAACTGATGGCTTTACTGGCAATATTGCCCTTAAAAGCGCTGAGGGTGCGGCTAAATTGTTTGCGAATGTTTTAAGGCAGTCATTGAAATCTGGACCATTTTCTATTCTTGGAACTTTGATTGCTTCGGCTGGATTTAATAAATTTAAAAGTAAAATGGATCCTAGATCTTCAAATGGTGGTTTGATGCTTGGTCTTAATGGCCTTGTAGTTAAGTCGCATGGAAGCACTGATGCTAAAGGTTTTGCTTATGCCTTACAAGTGGCGTATAAAATGGCTAGGTCTGATTATAGAAATACCATCAGGGATAATGTAAAGCGTTTGATAGAAATCAAGCAAGCTACAAAATAATAGAGGTAATAATGTCAAAAGTTTCAGTTATGCGCTCATTGGCTGCGATAACACCTGAACGCGCTATTAGTAATGATAGACTTGCCTCTATGGTCGATACTTCCGATAGTTGGATATCTGAGCGTACAGGTATTAAGTCACGTTTTATAGCGGGACCACTTGAAACAACTTCTACTCTTAGTGTCAAAGCTGCGAAGATTGCTCTTGAAAGGGCAAATATGGACGCAAGTGAGATTGATTTAATTATTTGTGCGACTTCAACACCTGATAGGACATTTCCTGCTACTGCTGCAATTATTCAAGCAGAGCTTGGATGCAATGTTTGTACTGCTTTTGATATACAGGCCGTATGCTCTGGCTTTGTATATGGTTTAAGCATTGTTGATGCAATGCTAAAGGCTGGTCAGGCAAAAAATGCACTTTTAATTGGTGCCGATACTTTTTCAAGAATTATGGACTGGTCTGACAGAACATCTTGTGTTCTTTTTGGTGACGGGGCAGGGGCGGCAATTTTTAGCTCGCAAGACCCATCAGAAGCAAATGGTAAAGGTATTTTGGCGAATGCTTTATTTGCGGATGGAAGATATGCGGATATTCTTACGGCAGATAGTGGGGTTTCTATTGGCTCGAAAACTGGCAAATTAAGAATGGAAGGGCAGGCCGTATTTAAGCATGCCGTTACAAATATTTCAAATGCAATAATTGATTGTTGTGAAAAAGCCGGAAGAAATATTGAAGAAATAGATTGGTTTGTTCCGCACCAAGCAAATAAAAGAATCTTAGATGGAGTTGCAAAAAGATTATCAATTCCAGAAGAAAAAATAATTATAACTGTTGATATGCATGGCAATACTTCTGCGGCTTCTGTTCCTCTTGCATTTAATGTCGCATTAAATGATGGGCGCATAAAAGCAGGTGATTTAGTCCTTGTCGAAGCAATGGGCGGTGGTTTAACTTGGGGTGCATCACTTATACAGCTATAAAAGCCCTTAATTCATTAGTTTTAGTGTATTTTTATTTAAAAACTTAATTTTTTCTCTTTACGTGTTTTAGCTTTTTTGTTTATCTATAGATTCCGATGGGGGTCGGTTTTACAGGGGATAACGAATGAGTAAAACATTAACAAGAGCTGATCTAGTAGATGTATTAGGTAGAGAATTAGGTCTTTCAAGAGCAGATGGTTCTGACTTATTGGAAGTAATGCTTGAAACTATGGCCGATTCATTAGTCAAAGGCAGTGTTGTTAAGTTGGCAAGATTTGGAAACTTTTCTGTACGTGAAAAGAAATCTCGAATTGGTCGCAATCCTAAAACAGGTATTGAAGCTAAGATTTCTGCGCGTCGTGTTGTAAGTTTTAAACCATCTCAAATTTTAAGAAGCAAAGTAGAGCGTATAAACGTTAATGGATAAAATTTCTAAATCGCCTGAAGCATTTAGAACAATTTCAGAAGCCAGTATCGAAGTCGGTGTTGCGCCGCATGTCCTGCGTTTCTGGGAAGGTAAATTTTCACAAATTAAACCTTTAAAACGTGGCGGTGGAAGAAGATTCTATCGTCCACAAGATATTGTTTTTCTTTTAGGTTTAAAAAAATTACTTCAGATTGATGGTGTGACTATTAAAGGTGTTCAAAAAATTATTCGTGAACATGGAATTCAATCAATACGTGATCAAGCTGAATTTTTAAATACTGAAGAATATAATATTGAATTTGAAGATGATGAAGAAACAAAAATCGACGCTCTAGTTTCTGTAACTGAGGAAAATGAATTAAATATTCCTGTAATAAAATCAGGACTTAATAATAGTGATTTAATCAAACTTAAAAAGACATTATTCACGCTTGAACAAGCAAAACTAAAGCTTGATAAAGCACTTTCTAATAAGCCCTAAATTGAAAAATATTCGTAAAGCAAATCATAGCGATATCAAGAATATAGAGAACCTAATAGAATTAGGCTATCGCGGTGAATATGCCAAAAATGGTTGGACCTATGAAAGTGATTTAATTGATGGTGAGCGTTTGCAAAAAGGTGAAATCGAACGCGATTTAGCAAATCCCAAAAATCAATTTTTTATCTATGAGGAAAATGAAATCCAAGGCGTAATCTGTATTACAAATCATGGATATTATAGCGAATTTGGCAAATTCTCAGTTAATCCAAAATTGCAATCAAATGGCATTGGGAAAATGCTTATCGAAACAATTGAAAATTTTTCTAAAAATAATTGGGGAATAAATATAATACGTCTTTGTGTGCTTTCGGTTCGTAAGGAATTATTCGAATTTTATAAAAGAAGAAACTATACTGATACGGGTGAAAGAATAGATTTTAAAAAGCTTCATCCTTATGTTATTCAGAAGAATGAAAATATAAATCTTGAAATTATAATTATGGAAAAGACTATTTCCTAATTTTAGAAACACTTGGTGGTTTTTCGGTTTCTACGACCTCACCAGGTTTTGGGCGCATCCAATCATATATAGGTTTAAGGGGGATTACCCAAACTATTCCAGCTATAAGAAAGAATGTCATTTTTATATAGGATTCTTGTCTTACGAATGCATCACCAAGCATAGCCGCAGTAATCATGTAAGTTACTAAATAGATTGCTGTAACTACAAGGCCAATTCCGCGTCTTAAACGTATATTCATTTGTTAGTCCAATTTGTATTATGATAAATATGATAGTATTTATACGAAAAGATTGGTAGGTCGTTTTGCAGATTTTAGCATATTTACATGATAAGTGATAATCCAATAAATACACAAATTAAAGATAGACTAGTTTTTTCATGGCTTTGCGTGGTCATAGCATTAATACTTGCTATTATTACTATTGGCGGGGCAACTAGACTAACAAATTCTGGGCTCTCAATTGCACATTGGTCGCCTATACATGGTGTGATTCCTCCTTTGTCTTTAAGCGATTGGCAAGAGGAATTCGAACTCTATAAAAAGCTTCCACAATATCAGTTAAAAAATCTAGGCATGAGTCTAGAAGAATTTAAATTCATTTTTTGGTGGGAGTGGGGTCATAGAGTTGTAGCAAGAGTATTAGGTCTTGTTTATTTAATACCATTATTGATATTTTGGAAGCAAAAGCGCTTTAATTCAAAAGACGCAAAAAACTTATTTGCAATTGTATTATTGATTGGTTTTCAAGGCTTTCTTGGTTGGTGGATGGTAACTTCTGGTTTTGAAGGTGATAGGGTTGCGGTTGCCGCCTATAGGCTTGCAATTCACCTTGGTATGGCATTTACGCTTTTGTTTATTTTGGTAAATTTTGCTTATAATAAATATACAGGCGAATCTATAAAAAGCCCATTTAAATCTGCTTGGACCTATTTAATAATTCTGTTTTTCATACAAGTAATATTAGGTGCATTTGTTGCCGGCACTCATTCAGGTTTTGCGCATAATGATTGGCCAAAAATCGATGGAAATTGGTTGCCTAATAATTATTTCTTTTATCAGCCTTTTTTACGCAATTTAGTCGAAAATACGCAAGCGATTCAATTTAATCATAGAATATTTGCTTATTTAGTATTTTTATTTACTATTCATTGTGTTGTAAAAACTTATAAAAATAATGATAATTTAGCGAAGTATTTTGCGCTTTTAAGCTTGATATTATGCTTTATGCAAATTGTTTTAGGGGTTTTAACCTTAAAGATATTTGGAATTTATACTCCGCCAATGATGGCTGGTGTTTTGATTGGCGTATTACATCAATGTTTTGCAGCTATATTATTTATCATTGTTATAATTACATGGCGTTTATCGCTAAGAAATAAATAGGAGAAAAAAATGACAGCTATTATTGATATTATTGGACGCGAGATTTTAGATAGTCGCGGAAACCCTACTGTAGAAGTGGACGTTCTTCTTGAAGGTGGCGCACATGGCCGTGCAATGGTTCCATCTGGTGCTTCTACTGGTGCTCATGAAGCTGTTGAAAAAAGAGATGGCGATAAATCGCGTTACCTTGGCAAAGGCGTGCTTGATGCGGTTGAGGCTGTTAATGGTGAAATTTACCAAACTCTTTCTGGTTTTGACGCATTAGATCAAAGACAAATTGATAGTGTGTTAATCGAACTTGATGGCACACCAAATAAATCACGTCTTGGTGCAAATGCAATACTTGGGGTTTCATTAGCGGTAGCAAGAGCGGCCTCAGAAGCGGTAGATCTTCCATTATTTAACTATATTGGCGGTGTAAATTCGCGTGTATTACCTGTTCCTATGATGAATATTATCAATGGCGGTGCACATGCCGATAATCCAATTGATATTCAAGAATTTATGATTATGCCTTTATCGGCTCCTAGTCTTGCTGATGGTGTAAGAATGGGTGCGGAAGTTTTCCATAATCTTAAATCACTTTTAAAATCTAAAGGTCACAATACAAATGTTGGTGATGAAGGTGGTTTTGCGCCAAATATTTCTTCTGCCGATGAAGCATTGGCTGTAATTTGCGAAGCAATTGTTAAAGCAGGTTATAAACCAGGCGAAGAAATTGGTCTTGCACTTGATTGCGCGGCAACTGAATATTTCAAAAATGGCATGTATGAGATGACTGGTGAAGGCAAAAGCTTTGATTTTGCTGGCAATGTTAAATATCTTGCAGATCTTGCAGCTAAATATCCGATTTATTCAATTGAAGACGGTATGTCTGAGGATGATATGGAAGGTTGGGCGGCTCTTACTGCGGAATTGGGCGGCAAAGTGCAATTAGTAGGTGATGATTTATTTGTTACTAATCCTAAACGACTTGCAGATGGCATTAAAAATGGTCTTGCAAACTCAATTTTGGTGAAAGTAAACCAAATTGGTACTTTAACTGAGACTCTTGACGCTGTTGAAATGGCTCATCGCAATGGATATACTGCAGTAATGTCACATCGTTCTGGTGAAACTGAAGACACTACAATTGCTGACTTAGCAGTTGCAACAAATTGTGGTCAGATAAAAACAGGCTCTTTATCGCGTTCTGATAGAATTGCAAAATATAATCAATTAATCAGAATTGAAGAAATGCTTGGCAATCAATCGGTATATGCTGGATTTGGTGCTTTAAAGCAAAAAAGATAGAATTTTTGCATAATTAACCAAGATTTCAATAATTTATTCATCATA
Source organism: uncultured Caulobacteraceae bacterium (assembly GCA_964443435.1). Classification (GTDB taxonomy): domain Bacteria; phylum Pseudomonadota; class Alphaproteobacteria; order Caulobacterales; family Aquidulcibacteraceae; genus Pseudaquidulcibacter. The sequence goes on from CAYUCW010000003.1 coordinate 25,619, forward strand.
TTTGTTAATATTGAGCAATTAAAGAAATCTTGGTTATTATGATTATTAAATATTTTAGTTCACCTGCAAAAATTATATTCAGCTTAGTTGTTGTTTTTCTTAGTGCCCAAGCATTTACTGGTAAACAAGGTTTATTGTCTTGGAGAGAGTATTCGATAGAGGCAGATAAACTGGCATCAAAAAAGCAAGAATTAGAATTAAAACGCCAAAATCTTGAGCGTAGAGTGCAAAATTTAAAAGCAAATAAACCAGATGCAGATTTAATAGAAGAAATTGCAATTGAAAAATTGGACTTGTCTAAACCTAATGATATTAAGCTCGATTTGAAATAGTATATTGAAACAATTAAATATAGGGGTATGTGATTGTAATTTTCGTTGATTAATAGCAATTTTATTGCATATGCGAAATGAATATTCTCATAGCTTCCATCCGTTTTAGCTGCTAGACGAAACACAATTTACTGGTACAAGCGATTAAACATAGCAATATTTTTGTTTAACATTGTAAATAAAAAGGGAAGGTTTATAAATGGCCGCAAGCAAAGCGTCATTGGACAAAATTTCTAAAAATAATACTAATTACTCAAAAGAAGAGTTTTTAGAGTATTATAGAAAAATGCTTTTAATTCGCCGCTTTGAAGAAAAAGCGGGCCAATTATATGGTATGGGTTTAATTGCTGGTTTTTGCCACCTTTATATAGGTCAAGAAGCTGTTATCGTTGGTATGGTTGCCGCACAGAATCAGGGCGACACTGTAATAACTGGTTATAGAGATCACGGGCATATGCTTGCCGTTGATATTTCAGCAAGAGAAATTATGGCGGAACTTACTGGAAGAGCTACTGGTTGCTCTCGTGGTAAAGGTGGATCTATGCACATGTTCTCAAAAGAGAAAAATTTCTTTGGTGGTCATGGTATCGTAGGCGCGCAGGTTTCATTAGGTACCGGCCTTGCATTTGCACATCAATACAGAAATGATAATGGCGTAAGCATGGCTTATTTCGGCGATGGTGCTGCTAATCAAGGTCAAGTATATGAATGCTTTAACATGGCTTCGCTTTGGAAGCTTCCTGTTGTTTATGTGATTGAAAATAATCAATATGCTATGGGTACTTCTGTTGAGCGTTCATCTGCTGAAACTGCATTATATAAGCGCGGTATTGGCTTTGACATCATTGGTGAGCAAGTAGATGGTATGGATGTTCTTGCGGTTAAAGAAGCAGGCGAACGCGCTATTGCACACGCAAGAAGCGGTAAAGGCCCATATTTGTTAGAGATGAAAACTTATCGTTATCGTGGTCACTCTATGTCTGATCCTGCTAAATATCGTCCGAAAGATGAGCCTAAGCAAGTTAGAGATTCAAGGGATCCTATCGAAAATTTAAAGGTTCTTGGCCTTGAAAAAGGCGTATTCTCAGAAGATGATTTGAAAGTCATTGAGCGTGAAGTTAAAGAAATTGTTGCTGATGCGGCTGAATTTGCCCAAGTCAGTCCTTTCCCGGACAATAGCGAATTAATGACTGATATTTATCTTTAGTAGAAAAGAAAAGACATTAAAATGAAAAATACAATAAAGTTTTCAATCGCTGGTGTTGTAATGGCTAGTTTTTTCGGCAGCTTAGCTTCTGCGCAAACTGCGGCTCAAACTACAACTGCTGACGCGGCTAAGACTGTGCAAGCGCCTCCCAAAGTATATAAATCGCCAAGAACTCCTGGTTCTTTTGCGGGTAATATTGGAAGCACTTTGAGGTATACTCCTGGTTGTAAAAAGTTTGCTTATGATATTGATGCGGTAAAAATCCAAGAAACAAATAGCCGTGCAGTAGTTGAAGCTGAGGCTGCAAAAGTTCAATCTGCAAGAGCTAATCTAAGAGCATTAGACACTTGCATTAGAGAGAATGCACAAAGAGATATAGATTTTATCTATGATTTAATTGTTAATAGTGCAGGTGAAGAAACTGCTGTTGAAAACACTAAACTAGAAAAATTAGTGGCTTCTTTTAAAACTAATTTTACTAGAGTTTCAGCTTTGCCTAAGAAAGCTGAGCCTGCGGTTCCGCCATTTATTAATACTTATGCATTGCCGACCGGAAGACAGTTTGGTTTATTAAGTGAAGGCCAAGTTGGCACAAATACCTATAAAACAGGATGTGGTATTTATCAGTTTAATGTAACTGAAGAAAAATTGAACACTACAACATCTAAAAATGTTTATAATGTTCTAAGAGATGAGATTATTGCAACAAGTGATAATGTCAAAAAAATAAGAGAATGTAGAGTTAGTAATGTCGATACTGATTATTCGGATATTGCCAAATCTATTAATGCCGGTACAGCTGCTTACTATAATCCATTTGCAAATGAATTAGAAAATAAATTATATGCTGCTGAAAGGCAATTAACGATACAAAGAGAACATTTTGGTACAGCACCAGCAGCAAAACCTGCTGTTAAAGCTGCACCAAAAACTAAAGCTAAGAAAAAATAATTTTTTAAAGAATTGGGACGGAGTAATATTTTGTCTATAGAAATTTTAATGCCAGCACTTTCGCCAACTATGGAAGAAGGCGGCTTGACTAAATGGCTTGTTAAGCCAGGTGATATTCTTAAAGCCGGTGATTTAATTGCCGAAATTGAGACTGATAAAGCCACTATGGAATATGAAGCTGTAGATGAAGGCGAAGTCCTAGAGTTATTAATACCTGAAGGTACTCAAGGCGTAAAAGTAAATACGCCTATTGCAAGAATTAAAGGTGAGGAGACTGTGTCTTCTGCTCCTGCTGTACAAATTGAAGCTCCGGTTTCTGCTTCTGTTCAGACACCGGTTGCCCCAAAAGCAGTAATCGCTGCTGAGGTTTGGCCTGAAGGTACTGAAACTATAAAAATCACTATTCGTGATGCACTTCGTGATGCTATGGCTGAAGAAATGCGCCGCGATGGTGATGTTTTCCTTATGGGTGAAGAAGTAGCGCAATATCAAGGTGCTTATAAAGTTTCACGTGGCTTACTTGATGAGTTCGGCCCAAGACGCGTTATTGATACCCCAATCACAGAGCATGGTTTTGCAGGTATTGCGGTTGGTGCGGCAATGAATGGTCTTAAGCCAATTGTTGAATTCATGACCTTCAATTTTGCGATGCAAGCGATTGATCATTTAATCAATTCATCTGCAAAAGTACTTTATATGTCTGGTGGTCAGATTTCGACTTCAATCGTGTTCCGTGGTCCAAATGGCGCGGCTTCACGCGTTGGTGCACAGCATAGCCATGATTATTCATCTTGGTATGCGAATGTTCCTGGTCTTAAAGTGGTTGCGCCTTATGACGCGGCTGATGCTAAAGGTCTTTTAAAGGCGGCAATACGTGATCCAAACCCTATTATCTTCCTTGAGCATGAAATGCTTTATGGAAATGAGTTTGAAATTCCTGCTTCTGAAGATTGGATTGTTCCAATTGGTAAAGCTAAAATCCGTCGTGAAGGCACGGATGTAACTATTACCGCGCATTCAAGAATGGTTGGTTTTGCACTTCAGGCCGCTGAGCAATTAGCTGAAATCGGGATTTCTGCAGAAGTTGTTGATATTCGTACCCTAAGACCACTTGATACAGAAACAATTATTGAATCTGTTAAAAAGACTAGCCGTTTGGTTACTGCCGAAGAAGGTTGGGGACCAATGGGAGTTGGTGCAGAAGTTGTAGCGGTTGTCATAGATCAAGCATTTGATTGGCTTGACGCGCCTCCTGCACGCGTGCATCAAAAAGATACACCATTGCCATATGCGGCAAATCTCGAGGCTTTATCCCTTCCACAAGTTGCGGATATAGTTGAAGCAGTAAGAAAAGTTTGCAATAAATAGGGTTATACCATGCCAATAGATATATTAATGCCAGCACTTTCGCCAACTATGGAAGAAGGCGTTTTGGCTAAATGGCACGTTAAAGTCGGTGACACCATTAAATCTGGTGACATTATGGCTGAGATTGAAACTGATAAAGCCACAATGGAATATGAAGCCGTTGATGAAGGTGAAGTTTTGGAAATTTTAGTTCCAGAAGGCACGCAAGGCGTTAAAATTAATGCAGTTATAGCGCGTATTTCAGGTGAAGATGCGAAACCAAGTTCAAGCTCGGCACCTTCTGCTCCTGTAATTGCTGCACCTGTTGCGGCCCCTGCTGTTGTTGCTACGCCATCTGCGCCTGTTGCGGTAAAAGCAGATGGGGCGCGTATTATTGCGTCGCCACTGGCAAAACGCATTGCTTCTCAAAAAGGTATTGATTTAGCAAATGTTAAAGGTACGGGACCAAATGGTCGTATCGTAAAAGCTGATGTTGAAGGTCTTTCTTCTTCTCCTAAGCCAGCGTCTAGTGTTGCTGCTGCACCTGTTGTAACTGCTGCGGTTTCTGTTCCAAGCACAATTGCAAGCCTTGGCTATACAGAGGGTAATTATGATATTGTGCCTCTTGATGGCATGAGAAGAACTATTGCACGCCGCTTAACTCAAAGCTTCCGCGATGTTCCACACTTCCCACTTACTGTGGATATTGAAATTGATAAATTGCTTGAAGTTCGTAAGTCTGTAAATGCACAGGCCGAAACTATGGGCGGAAAAATTTCTGTAAATGATTTAATTATCAAAGCAGTTGCGCTTGCTTGTAAAGCGGTTCCGGCGGCAAATTCTTCATTCAGCGATGAAGGCATTCTTCTTCATAAGTCTGCTGATATTGCGGTTGCGGTTTCAATAGAAGGCGGCCTTGTAACACCAGTTGTGAGAAATGCTGAATCAAAAGGCCTTTTACAAATTTCTAATGAAATCAAAGAATTGGCTTCACGCGCTAAAGCAAGAAAACTTAAGCCAGAGGAAATGTCAGGTGGTACATTCTCGGTTTCTAATCTTGGAATGTTTGGTATTAAACAATTTGCATCAATAATTAATGAGCCACAAGGCTGTATTTTATCGGTTGGCGCAGGTGAACAAAGACCAGTAGTTAAAAATGGTGCACTTGCGATTGCAACCGTGATGACAGTAACACTTACTTGTGATCACCGCGTTGTTGATGGCACAGTAGGTGCACAGTGGGTTGTGGCATTCAAAGGCTTCTTAGAAAACCCATTATCTATGATGCTGTAAGCTTATTTAAATAGAAATTTTAAAAGCCGCATTTTTATGCGGCTTTTTTTATTCGCTTTTACTTGCTTCAATTTCATATAGTCTTTTAATTTCTTCAATATCTTCACTAGTACTAGGTAGGCCGATTTTTAAATTTTCCATAAAATCAACTAGAATTTTTGAGATTGCCAGATCCCGAAACCATTTTTTATTTGAAGGTATAATATACCAAGGCGCATTATCTTTTGAACATTTTTCAAATATTTCTTCAAAACACTCATGATATTTATCCCATAATTGCCTCTCTTTATAATCATTAGCAGAGAGTTTCCAATGTTTAGACGGGTCATCAAGTCTTGCTTTAAACCTTTCTAATTGTTCGGATTTAGATATATTAAGGAAGAATTTTATAATATGAGTATTATTATCGCTTAATAATTTTTCAAAATTATTTATTTGCTCATATCTTTGGTCATTAAGTTCTTTTGGTTCAAATCCATGAACTCTGACCACTAAAACTTGTTCATAATGGCTTCTATTAAAAACTGTAACTTCACCTTTTGCAGGTGTTTCTTTATGTACACGCCATAAAAAATCATGGTCAGCTTCAATAGGAGTAGGAACTTTGAATGAAGCAATTTTACAGCCTGCAGAATTAAGTGGGCCAAAGACATTTTGTATTGTGCCATCTTTTCCACCGCCATCAATAGCTTGTAAAACTATTAGAATTGATTGTTTGTGTTCGGCAAATAATGCTTCTTGTAACTCTTTTAAGCGATTGATATTCTTATTAAAACTTTCATAATAAGTTTCTTTAGTATAATCTGTATCTGTAAAGTTAGGGTCGAATTCATTAATCTTAATTCTTGATTTTGGTCTTACAATAAATTTATCAGAATAATTCATTTAATTCTTTCTATTTTTTTTATTTATAGTATATTTTAAACTTAAATAATTTTAATTAATTTAAAACAGGGAAGCGAATGGAATTCAATTATAAATATACTAGTGCGGCTTTAGTTTCAGCTACATTTTTATTATTTTCAAGTGCAAATGCACAAGAAGCTAAAAAAGAATATAGACAAATAAATGTTGATGCAAAAGCACAAGGTAAACAAAGAACCAAATTTGAAAATTTCATGGTTGGTTCTGATTATCCTGGCACATTAATTCGTGATGATTCTTTGGCGCAGTTAAGATTAACTCAAAAAGAATTAGGTTTTAAATATATACGATTCCATGCGATTTTCCATGACGATCTTGGTACATATAAAGAAGTAAATGGTAAACCTGTTTACGACTGGACTAAGATTGATTATTTATATGATAATCTTCTTAAAATGGGTATTAAACCATTTGTAGAGCTTGGTTTTACTCCGCATGATATGCGTACCTCAGATCAAACTATTTTCTATTGGAAAGGTAATACTTCACACCCTGATAGAACTAAATGGGCGGCATTAATCAAAGAATTTATAAATCATATTACTGAAAGATATGGCAAATCAGAAGTGGAATCTTGGTATTATGAATTCTGGAATGAGCCAAATCTTGATGGCTTCTTTGAAAAAGCTGACCAAAAAGCCTATTTTGAGCTTTATACAATTACGGCAAACACCATAAAAGCTATAAATCCTAATCTTAAGGTTGGCGGACCTGCTACTGCTGGTGCGGCATGGGTACCAGAGTTTTTAAAATATACTCAAGAAACAAATACACCTGTAGATTTTATTGCTACTCATACTTATGGAGTAGATAGTGGTTTTCTTGATGAATATGGGGTTTCAGACCAAAAACTATCGACTAATCCTGATGCGGTTGTAAATGATATTAGAAGAGTAAGACAGGAAATTCAGGCCTCATATAAGCCTGACCTTCCTTTGTATTTTACGGAATGGTCAACAAGCTATAATCCACGTGATTCTATTCACGATTCGCATTTAAGTGCGTCTTATATTCTTGATAAGACATATAATTCAAAAGATTATTTGCAAGGTATGTCTTATTGGACTTATTCAGATTTATTTGAAGAGCCAGGCCCACAGACCAAACCATTTGAAGGTGGTTTTGGTCTTTTGAACCCACAAGGTATAAGAAAACCTGCTTATTTTGCTTATAAATATTTAAATCAATTAGGTGAGTTTGAACTTGCAAATACTGATAAGCAAAGCCAAATCACAAAAGATAATAGCGGTATTAAAATATTGGCTTGGAGTTATAAACTTCCAAATCAAACAGCTTCTAATCGTAGTTTCTTTACTAAAGAATGGCCGTCAAAAGAAACGACACCTATAAAAATTAATCTTAATAATCTTACCAAAGGTAAGTATGAAGTTGTAATTTATAAAACTGGATATAATTCTAATGATGCATATTCAGAATATATAAGAATGGGCATGCCAAAAACTCTTACACTTCAGGAAATTGCTAAGCTTAATAAACTAACAGAAGACAAGCCTGAGATAAAAGAAATTAGGGTTACATCTTCTGGGAAGTATAGCTTAACCTTACCACATAAAGAATATGATGTAAGTTTGATTAAAATTCGCAAGAAATAAAAATAAAAGGCTAGTATTTCCTAGCCTTTTTTTGTGGTTTATGCGACAAAAACAAAAAGGGATTTAAAATGAAAAAATATATTAGCGTATTGGCAATGGTTGCTTTAATTTCGGCTTGCTCAACAATTGGTGTTAATACAGTTACCGAAAAATTATCACCTGAAATTCTTACAAAATATCGCCCGGCTACTGATACTGATAAGGATGTAAACCGTAAACCATTGGAAACCCTTGAGTTTGCAAAAATTTCTTCAGGCAAGAAAGTTGTAGATTATGTTCCTGGCTCTGGTTATTTCACACGCCTATTTAGTAATGCCGTGGGTGAAACTGGTATGGTTTATTCGCTGACACCACAAATTTTTATTGATAAATTCGCTAAAGGTGTTGTTCCAAGTTTTGCCGGTGAAGAAGGCCATAAAAATAGTGTTGGCTTGGCATCGGGTACAACTGACTTAAATATACCTAAAGATATTGATGTATTTTTTACCTCACAAAATTATCATGATGTAAGATTATATCTTGGCGATAATGCTACTACTAACCTAAATAATAGCGTTTTTGCGTCGCTAAAAAAAGGTGGTTATTATGTAATCATCGATCATACTGGTGAAGCGAACTTAACTGAAGCAGGTATAAAAGAACTTCATAGAATTGATCCAAAAATTGTAATCAAAGAGGTTGAGGCCGCAGGATTTAAATTGGATGCAACCTCGGAAATTCTTAAAAATCCAAATGATAGCTTAAAAGCAAATGTTTTTGATCCAAGCATTCGTGGCAAAACAGATCAGTTTGTATATAGATTTGTAAAACCTTAACTTTACATGGAATTTAATGGTGCGCGTGGATTGCGTGCGCCAATAAATCTTCTAAACTAACGGTATTCAAAGCCTCTTCATGGCAAGAATTTAGAAGCACTTTTGGTGCAACGCCTTCATTCAAGGCTTCTTTCCATCTTTCAACACAAAGACACCATCTGTCACCTTGAACAAGTCCGTCAAATCCATATTCAGGACGCGGTGTAGATAAATCATTGCCCTTGGATTTTGAAAATTCTAAAAAAGCATCGGTAATTTCAACGCAAACTGTGTGCTTTCCTATATCTCTTGCATCAGTGTTACAAAAGCCATCACGAAAGAAGCCTGTCATTGGTTCATAGCAACAAGCTTCTAATGGGGTTCCAATTACATTTTTCGGAACATAATCTGCATAATTAAATTTCTTAGTCATAAGAATTATTTATGAGAAATAGAATTATGATGCAAGCAATTTAAATAAATATTTCATAATGCCCTCAGTTTAAAAAGGGCATTATAAGTCAAAATAAAAGAAAATATTCAGATTTAGCGTTTGCATAAAACGTCTTCAAGAATTGTACTTCCTGAATAAAAAGCGGCATAAGATTGACCTTGAGCACGGCAAAAATCATTGGCGCTCGACTGCGAAGCTCTGACATTTCCAATTTGCCCAGGATAGAAAACACTACTTCTTCCAACAGTGGGATTGACCCGAGTATTATAATTATCATTTTGACCATAATCATCACGTCTATTATCATTATGTGAATAATTATTGCCGCGTCCCATAAATCTTACAGATGAAATGCGTCCTTTAAAAGATTCAAGGTTTGGCACTTCATTTGAGTAAATACGACAACGTGAGCCATAATTAGGGTCAAGACAAACTTGCCATTCACCATATGCAACTAAAGAGCCTGCGGCTTCATCAAAATTAATTGATTGTAGATTTGCAATGTCACGATTAATCACTTTTCTTTCACCAGTGAAGTTTACACCTGAATATAATACAAGTTCACCAGAGCGGGCGCGACCAAAGTTTTGCGCAAGAACACTAGTACTAATTAAAGATACCAAAGCTATTAAAGTAATTCGTTTAAAATTTTTCATGGAAACCTCCGTTGTAAGTAAATAGTTTATGACATTATCTATATGAATAGAAGTTGAACATAAAATAAATTGCTTGTTCAATTTTCAATATGTATTAAGATAAACAAAAGTCTTATTGTGAGGGAAATATGTTTTGTGAATGTAATGATAATACTAAGGTAGTATCAACTAAAAATATTTTATCTAGAAGAGATATAGTCTTAGGTCTTGCAACTGGTTCTGTTGCACTTGTTACAAGTTGTTCAACTAATTCTGAAACCGGAAGACAACAAATTGCATTTGTTTCAGATAGTCAATTATCACAATTATCTATTTCTGCTTGGCAAGAAATGAAGACTAAATTACCGATTTCAAAAGATGCAAAATATAGATCGCGTGTAGTTAATGTCGGTTCTAAAGTTGCGGCAATATCAAATATTCAAAACGCGGCTTGGGAATATGAAGTATTTGATTCCCCACAGGTAAATGCTTTTGTACTTCCTGGTGGTAAAGTTGGTGTTTATAAAGGGCTTCTTGATTTAACCGAAAATGACGATCAACTTGCTTGTGTATTAGGTCATGAAACTGGCCATGTTTCTGGTCGCCATGCTTCTGAAAGAATGTCACGTGGTTTATTGGCGCAAGGTGCTTTAACTATTGCACAAGTTGGTGTTGCAAGAACTTCTGTAAGTGCCGGGGCACAAAAAGATATTATGACGGCCTTAGGGCTTGGTGTGCAATATGGTATCGTATTGCCATTCTCACGGGATCAAGAGCTAGAAGCTGATATTATTGGATTAAAATATATGCAAAGAGCAGGGTATGATCCAAGACAATCTATTAATCTATGGCAACGTATGGCTAAATCTTCTTCTGGAAAACCTCCTGAATGGCTTTCAACTCATCCAAGTGAGCAGACAAGAATTCAAAGATTATCTGAAGAATTAAAGAAAATGGGTTATGCCGTATAGCAATTTTTCGCTTTACTGGTAAAACTTTGATATTTATGAAACATTAGCTTGTAGTCGTTAAAACAATAGGCTAATTCGCAATTATCAAATGTGCCGTGATAGTTCAGTTGGTTAGAGCGCCAGTTTGTGGAGCTGGATGTCGGTGGTTCGAATCCACCTCACGGTACCATTTGATTTTAAGCCCAAATCGAGGCTAATTTGTCTGTAAAAAACCTAACAATTCTTGGTGCAGGGCCTACTGGCTTATTAAGCGCAATTTACGCGCTTAAAAATGATGTCAAAACTACAATTATTGCAAAACCTAATTATAAAACGGCAAGCAATGCGGCGGGCGGAATGCTTGCACCAATGTATGAGTTTTTTGGAAGAGAAAATAAAGAATTTACGGAGTTTGCTTTATCTTCAAGAGAATTATGGAATAAAATTTTAAGAAATATAAATACTAATTCTTACGCGCTTTGCGAAACATTTGAAGAAAAACAAAGATTATTTGAAATCATAAATGTCGCTAAGAACTATAATTTAGACTTAGAAATTAAAACCAATAAAAGCGCGTTTAATGCGAAAGAATATCTTGAATTACCTCTTGATGGTTTAATAGATCCGATAAAAGCAAGCAATGAATTATTAGAATATGCAATTTCACTTGGCCTTAAAATCATTGATGATGAAATTATAAATATTGAGAATCAAAAGCTTATTTCTAAAGTTAAAGAATATGATTTTGAAACTTTGCTTATTGCTTCGGGAATTGGCGCAAAAAATCTTGAACATTCTTTGAGCGATCTAACAAATCTTATTCCTGTATCAGGTTTTACAATTGAATTTGATTGCTTGCCTATTGAAATAGGTACTTTTAGAAAAAATACACTTTATCATTTGTCGCGAAATAATAAGACTATAATTGGCGCAACAGGAACAAGAGATATTGAAAATTGGGAAGATGCAATTGGGTTTGAGGGCTTTTTAGAAAAAGTTTTTAATGAGTTTCCGCATCTAAAAGATAAAAATATAATAGAAGTAAGGAAGGGAGTTCGCCCAACTACCCCAGATAATTTACCCATAATTGGCGCATCAAATAACCAAAATATTTATATTGCTTGCGGAAGTTATAGGAATGGTTGGCTACTTGCACCTAAAATTGCACAAATAATTATAGACAAAATTTTATTCAAAACACCTATTAGTGATTTATATAATCCAGAGCGTTTTAGAAAACTTACTAAGTATTAACCATAATTTATTATTATTTATACTTATTTAAAAAGAATCTAGAATCGGATTTATTATGGGCCCAGAAGCAGTAGGCTTTACATCAATAAAACAAACTATTGCCAATGCCGCGGAAGCGACAGGTACTGACTTTGGTTTTTTGCTGGCAACTGCTAAGCGGGAAAGTAGTTTTAATCCGCGAGCAGAGGCGCGCACATCATCTGCTACTGGGCTTTTCCAATTTTTAGATGCTACTTGGCTTAATGTTTTAAAACGGCATGGTGCAAAGCATGGCCTTGCAAACGAAGCGCAAATGATTCAAGTTTCTTCCAATGGAAGAGCTTATGTGGCAGATCCAAAAGTCAGAGATTATATTTTGGATTTAAGATATAATGCGGAAATATCTTCTAAAATGGCGGCGGAATTTGCCAAAGATAATGGTGAATATATTAAAGCCAGAACCGGTCAAGATCCGCAATCTGGTGATTTATATGCTTCACATTTTTTAGGTGCTGCTGGCGCTGCTGAGCTGATAAATGCCGCAAATAGAACACCATGGATAAGTGCGGCGGCTTTATTTCCTGCGGCGGCGGCATCAAATAAAAGCATATTTTATGAAAATGGACGTTCTTTAAGCGTAAGTGAAGTTTTAGAAGGTTTAAGAAATACTACCAAGAATATGGAAACCGAAATTCCAAATACTTATGCGCAAAATGATAGTGAAGCTATGACTGATGAAGTCCGTTCATATTTGATTGCACAATTAAATAATGGCTCATCAAATTCCTTATTAAGTCTATTAAACGGCGGGGTAGGCAATAATGCCAGCTTTGGAAATAAATCAAGCCTTGATCCTATGTTTCTTGCCCATGTTTATAAACAAGCGGACGAAGCAAATATTGCGCAAGGAATGGAAATAGCAAGCCAAAGTTTGAATCATTATTCAATCGCGCAGGCCTTATCGCCATCTAAAGATAATTCTAAGGCAAATGAATAATTAAAAACCTAAAATCCAGCCTTCTTCAGAGGTAATTTTTTCTTTATCTTCGTCTGAAAGCTTCTGATTGGTTTGGAATAAAGTGCCAAGCTTTCTTTCTTCATCAAGATTTGCAAAATATTCGGCGATTGTGCGCACTTGGAATAAATCTTTGACTTCGCTTGTATCTTTTTTAAGCTTAAGCATTGATGGATAAATCTCTGTAATAATAATATTAGTATTTTCAAAGATTTCTTCATTTAATGCATCAAGGCCGATTTCAAAAGGCCAAAGTTTTGAATTTTTAAAATGCTTCCTAAGTTTATAAACATATGGAATACCCATAATAGTTTGTGAGCCAACTGATCCAGGGGTGTAAAGTTTCCAAACCGGACTTGCGGCTTTGGCAATTTTTTCGGTTAGCCTATATTCACTTAAAGTGCTTTCATCGTGTTCCTTAGTCTTTTTTGGCTGTAAAGTTGTGAGCACATCTTTTGCAGGACATCCCCAAAAAGGGAATGGGCCATTTGAAATGCGTCTATTCATCATAGAAGCCACCGAAAAGCGATTATTATCCTTTTGAGGCTTATCAATTACTTCTTTGTTTAGGAATTCGTAAATTGCCTCTTGCGGCTTGCCTTTAAGGCCTAAAGCCTCACTTGTTCCACTTGGATATCCAAGGCAAAAATCAAACCCAATTAGGGTTTTATCGCCGCGTTTTTCAAAGCTTTCTAATAACTCAATAATTTTTGCATATGCTTCTTGGCGTGTAGGAGGGTTAAAGGATTCAAACTTTAATTGAAGCCTTACATCACGCCTTAAAAGGCCAATCCAAATTGAATCACTACCCGAATTAGTTTTATTCGCAGCAGACCAATCAACCATTAAATAATTATCAAATATACGTCGCATTTCACTATCTTTTGTTTTGTCTGCTAATAATTATATTTTTTGTTCTTTCAATATTTTAATTGTATTTGTATATATATTTTATCACAAATTATAACTTAAATAAGGCAAACCGATGCAAAATAATAATTCAACTAAAAATTTTAGAATTATGAGTGTTTGCGAGAATCCAATTCTTGGCGATATAGACGGCAATATAAATATTGCACGTAATTATATTTCAAAAGCAATTGAGAATAATATAAATATTTTGGTGTTTTCTGAAATGTTTGTGCTTGGTTATCCTGCCGAAGATTTAGTTAAAAAGCCTGCTGCCGTTCTTGATTGTAAAATTGCGCTTGAAAATTTTGCCAAAGGATTACCAGATGATTTGGCGGTAATAATCGGCACTCCTTATTCAGAAAATAATAAAACATACAATGCCGTTGCGGTTTTGCTTAATAAAAAGATTGAAGCGGTTCGCTTTAAACATGAATTGCCAAATTATGATGTATTTGATGAAAAACGTGTATTTGATGCCGGCGAAAATTTTATGCCTGTTGAAATTTTTGGTGTTAAATTCGCCCTGCCAATATGCGAAGATATTTGGTTCAAAGATGTTTGTGATTTTTACCAAAATAATGGCGCCGAATTTATAATTTCGCCAAATGGTTCGCCTTACCGCCGTGGTGTAATTGATAAAAGGGTAAAAAATATAAGCGAAAGAAACTCGGAAACCAAGCTTCCACTAATTTATGTGAATCAATTAGGTGGGCAAGATGAATTATGTTTTGATGGCTCGGCTTATATTGGTTTTAATGGCAAAATTTATTACCATATTGCGCAATTTACCGCTGGCTTTGCAATAAGCGAATGGTCAATTGAAAGCAAAACTATAAAACTTTTACATTGCGATGAAAATTCAATTATGCCCGCGCTTGAACAAGACTATTCGGCGGCGGTTTTGGCTCTTAGAGATTATATAAATAAAAACCGCTTCCCTGGGGTTTTATTAGGACTTTCAGGAGGCATAGATAGTGCGATTTCGGCGGCAATGGCTGTCGATGCCTTGGGCAAAGACAGGGTTATCTGCGTAATGATGCCATCAATTTATACTTCAGGTGAAAGCCATGCTGATGCCAAAGAATGCGCCGACTTACTGGGTGTTAAGTATGAAAATATTAGTATTGCAAATATTGTGCAAAGCTTTGAAACCGAACTTGCGCCAAGTTTTGCAAATAAACCGCGTGATTTAACCGAAGAAAACCTACAGAGTAGGGCGCGCGGCGTTATTCTTATGGCGCTATCTAATAAATTTGGCCATATGGTGCTTACAACTGGTAATAAATCAGAAATGGCGGTTGGCTATGCTACGCTTTATGGCGATATGTGCGGCGGATATAATTGCCTTAAGGACTTTTATAAAACCGAAGTATTTAAACTTACCGAATGGCGCAATGAAAATAAGCCTTTGATTGGGTTCGGGCCGTCTGGCATAGTTGTTCCACAGAATATCATTACTAAGCCACCAAGCGCGGAATTAAGAGAAAATCAAAAAGATCAAGACAGCTTGCCGCCTTATGATATTCTTGACGATATTCTATACGGGTTTGTAGAATTAGAAGATGAAATTGAAGACGTTATCGCGCGTGGGCATGATCCAAAAACCGTGCAAAAAATACAAAATCTTCTTTATTTGGCGGAATATAAACGCCGCCAATCACCACCAGGCGTAAAAATAAGCCAAAAGAATTTTGGTCGGGATAGGCGATATCCGATTACAAATAGGTATAGAGATAAGATTTAAAAAGGGGCTAAAAGCCCCTTTTTCTATTTTGAATATAATTCTTTTAAAAGTCGTTCGTCTTTATAGACTTTCTTAAGTGCTTCTTCGACGGCACTTGTGGTGACTACAACTGTGCGGTTTAATTTGCCATCATAAGCGAAATTACCGCCAAGTGAGTGGATATTGCCGTCAAATGCCGCACCAACTACACGGCCTTTTTTATCAATAACTGGTGATCCAGAATTGCCGCCAATAATGTCATTGGTACTTACAAAATTAAAGACAATATCTTTATTCAAGCTATCTTTAGCGTCAATCCATTTTTGTGAAATTTCAAATGGGAATTTACCAGTTGCATGACCATAAAGGCCGCCAATAGTAGTTGCATAAGGAATTTTCTTACCATTATATTCCCAACCATCTACCTTGCCATATGATAGTCTGAGTGTGAAAGTGGCGTCTGGATAGACTTCATCGCCATAAATAGCAAAACGCGCTTTCGCGATATTTTCCGCCGCAGAATTAATAGGATTAGTTACATTATCCGCATATTTTTTGCGTAGTTTCTTTGTTGGCTCATTCATTCTAAGAATAAGTTTAATCATTGGATCATCAGATTTTAAAATCGCGTCATTGCCACCTTCATAAAGTGCCTTTCTAAATTCTGGGTCATATAATTTAGAATTTTCAACAATAAGTTTGGCAAGGCTTTCAGGGCTTTCATTGCCAAGTAAAAGCTTAACATTTTCATCTTCAGTTGTTAAATATTCACGGGTTTTTGATAGCCAAGACTCAAGAGTAATCTGCTCAAGATTTTTATAAATCGGATTATTTGCTGCAATAAGCTTTTCAGCAATTGCAATATTTGCATCAGTAAATCCAAAATCTCTTTGGGCTAAAGGTTTTGCTTTATCATTTGCAGCTCTGACAATTCTTCTGGCTTGAATGAATAAAGCCGAACCAGAGCCAGCTCTATCTTCAAGGAATTCATGTTCAAGGAATAAGGCTTCTTGCGCTTTGACGGCGGTATTAATTTTTGCCCAAGGGTCGCCAATTTGTTTTTTAAGCTTTGGATTGGCGTTTAACTTGCTTCGTATTGCGGTTTCTTCATCTTTTTTAATTTTATAGAAATCAGGATTCATTAAAGCGCGCATTTGCCCATATTGCGCTTTATATCTGTTTTCCAAAGAGAAGAAGGTTTTTGTGCTTTCACGGCGATTATCATCATTATCATTCATATGCTCAATTAAGCGCCCACGTAATTCCGAAGCCGTTAATTGACGTGTTGGTAATTGCCAATCACGCAAGAAATCTAATTGCGATAAAGTTCCAAGTCTTTGGGTTGAACCAGGGTTGCCAGAAACAAAAACAAGATCATTTTGTTTAGGGGTTTCATTCGTCCATTCCAAATGGTGGGTTACATTTACTGGTTTTCCATCTTCATAGGCACGTAGGAACGAAGCATCAAGATTAAATCTTGGGAAATTGAAATTATCCGGGTCACCACCGAAGAAACCCATTGTATATTCAGGGGTGAAAACCAATCTTACATCGTCATAAATGCGGTATTTATAGATTTTATACTGACCACCACGATAAAGATTTACAAGGTCACAACGATATTTTTTTGAAGAAGCATCACATAATCTTTTTGTGGCATCCGCAATAGTTTTAGTGCGGTTTTCGGCACTTGTTCCAATAAGTTCTTTGCTAATGTCAGTAATAGACTCTAACACTTCAGCACTTGTACCTTCACATTTTTTTTCATCTTTAAATGAAGCCGCTAGGAAGCCATTTTTTGAATAATCATTTTCTGCGGTTGAAAGGTCAGATGTACAGCCTTCGGTACAATGCCAATTTGTAAGAATTAAGCCAGATTTTGAAACAAAGCTTGCCGAACAGCCCGAACTTAATCTTATAGAAGAATTCTGTAATTGACTTAGGAAGGTCGCATCGGCTTTAAAGCCATAAGCCGCTTCAATTTTCTTTACAGGGACTTGATCATAGGTCCACATACCTTCATCTGCAAGGGCACTTATTGGAAGTATTGCCATACCAATAATCATGTTTTTATATAAATCGCTATATTTTAATTTATGTAATCGCATTTTTAGATTCTCTTTTTTTAATGATTAAATAAACGATATAAGCGCCGATTAATTTGCTAACTATTGCCGTTATAATAGTTAGAGGCTGAAATGCCCCTTTGACAGTTAATGATGCTAAATACCAGAATAATATTGTATCAATAGGTGCAGAAAAAATGGACGAAAGCAAGACCCTTACTGATAATGGTTTTTTGGCATAAGTGAATAATGCCCAGTCAATAATTTCTGAAACTACGAATGCCAAAGTACTTGCAATTGCTATATTTGGAGATGAAGTTAAAAATGATAATATTGACGCAATTAAAAGCGCAAGCCAAATTCTATGACCTATTTCTCTTTGTGCAAAATCCCGTACTACCAATACAAGGCCAGTAATAATCGCTAGTGGCGGCCAGTTTCCACCATCAGGAAGTGGTATTGTAGGAACAACAGCAAATGACCAATTTATAAGCGGTATGAGGCAAATATAAACAATCGTGAAAATATATATTTTTGGGGAAATCTTATTCATCTTAGCTTCTTATAAAATTGGGCTGCTTTATTTATTACGTTAATTGCTTTATTATAGACCTTTGCCTTCCATTCGTATTCCTGTGGATAAAAAGCAAGCTTACTATCATTTCTATAATTTGTATATTTAGGATTTTCCCGATTATTGGTTTTATAAAGCCAAGCCGCTTTTTGCGCGGCGGCTAATACTGAAATTGGATCAATAGTACCAAATTCCAAAGCAATAAATACTGCATTTTGCTTCTCAAAAAGAGAACATACTTTCGTGTCTATACTTCCATAAACTTTTGCTGAAACAGAATTACCATTTGTAGTTGATTTAACTTCTTCGCCCCAAATTTCGTAGGCAGTTCTAAAGCACTTAGTTTCTTGAGGAAAATCAAGAATAATTTCTGAAGTTCCGTATTTTCCAAGCCCAGTATGAATATCAATAATACACAAGTTTTTTAAATCACTACAATTTTTGTGAAGATAATTAATAAGTATCATGTGTGACCAAGATGCAGTTTTGCCGCCAAAATAAATTCCGTCTTGGTGTTTGAATTGCCCTTTTGTTAAGGCGTTTTGTAATGCGTCAAAACCATTATTTGCTGCATACTCAAAAAGCTTTTTTATCGAATTTTCAAGCGCATTTGATTCATATAAATCTGGCGCGGCATAGCTTGCGATTGTATCATATTCGTCAGAGCTGGGGAGATTATTAAAATCGCTTATGAAATTGCGGTTTAAATCAATATTATCCTCATTAAACCTTAAATCCCAAGCAAAGCCGTATGGATTTAAAGCATGTATAAGGATTAAATTGCTATTTTGCGTGAATTCTTTATACTCTCCAGAACTCAAAATGCCAGTTTGTACGGCTGAACCGCAATATCCCTCGGGCCCATGAGTGCCAGATATTACAATAATTGTATTTTCAAAATTTGACTTAGATTTTGCAATATTTATAGATAAATAATCACCATTTGGTGCTTTGAAATTGTTTAAGATAAATTCTTCGGTTTCAAAATTATTTTCTTGCGCGTTTTTTATAAATTTTGCTCGCGCTTCTGTATAATCATTGGAAAAGAATTCTTCTATATTGGTCAAAACCATAATTCCTTAGATGGTGGATATAATAAGGCGTTATTATATTCTAAGCTAGGATTTCTATCGGTTTTTAATAATAATGGTCCATCTAAGTCCATATAATCTACTAGGCTTGATAAGATTGCCGCTTGGGCGGTAACAAGACTTGAACCTACCATACATCCAATCATTATTTGAAGATTATATTCACGTGCAATTTTTATAATTTTAAGGGCTTCGGTAATGCCGCCCGACTTATCAATTTTAAGATTTACACCATCGTAAAATTTGCTAAGCTTTTCTATGTCCTTTGAAGTATGAAAACTTTCATCGGCGAAAATTGGTATACCATAATTTTTAGTTAGAATTTTAACATCTTCGAATTCTTTAAATGGCTGCTCTATACAAATAGTAATATCTTTATTTATAGTTTCTAATAAATATTCAAAATCACTTAAATTTAAAGCTTCATTGGCATCAATAATAAATTTTGCATCACTTCGAATTTTCTGTATTTCTTTAATTGCCAAAATATTTTCTTTATCGGCGATTTTTATCTTAAGAATTGGAAAATCCTTAAGCTCGATTGATTTAGTAATCATTTTATCAATTGTATCAATTGAAATAGTTATTGCGGTATTTTTAGGAATTGGGGCAGGGATATTCGCAATTTCAAATATATTCTTAGATTGTTTATTGGCTTCATAATGCCATAGTGCACAATCAATTGCATTTCTTGCTGCCCCCGCTGGCATATTTATATTAAGCCAATCGCGACCATGAATTATAGCGTTTTCAATAAAATTTTCGATTTCATGTTTAACTGATTGTATTGTTTCATTATATCTTGGATATGGCACACATTCGCCAATACCAAAATATTTATCATCAAAGATTTTAACGCTTATGGTTTCTATATGCGACTTTGAGCCACGCGAAATTCTAAACACTTCTTTGAGGTTGAATTGCTCATGAAAAATTTGAAATTTAATTTTAGAAGCGTTTAACATATTTAAAGATTAATTAGATTTGGATTTAACGCAATATATTATTTTTAAAATGTATTGGTTTGTTAAATTTAGTTAAAATATCTTGTTTCAATTCAATTTGCGCTTTATTGATAAGTTATATTATGAATCAAGAAGAAAACCAAATTTTATCTGAAAACCAAAATCCTCCAAAATTACTTATGAAGGATATAGAGAATAATTTGCATTTCAAAATTGAAGGTGATTTACTTATTTCAACAATTGAAAAATTGGAAAATGAAACAATCAATTTAAAATCATATTTAAGTAAAAATAATAGCACACCTTTAAATGTAAGCTTTGATTTTAGTAATATAAAAATTATTGATAGTGCAGGGGCGCTATTTTTAAAGAATTTGGTCGATTTTTTTAAAGCCCAAAATATAAAAACAAATATTTCAAATTATGGATCTATTAGTTCTGAAAAGCTTATAAAAGAAATTGAAACTTTTAACCTAATTGAAGAAAGCCATAAGCCCGAAAATATAAGTTTTAAAAACAGAATAAAAAATTTCCTTGTAGATATTGGCAAAGAAATTTCAGGAAGCTTGAATTTTATTGGGGCCACTGTTTTCGCATTTTTAGATGCGATTAAAAACCCTGGGCAAATTCGTTGGTTACCTGTTTTTTCAGTTGCTGAAACCGCAGGGATAAATGCAATTCCAATTATTATGGTTTTAACATTTTTTATTGGCGCAGTTATTTCATTTATGGGCGTGCAAATTTTATCTAAATTTGGTGCTTCGGTTTTTACAATTGATTTATTAGGTATTTCAATCTTGCGTGAGTTTGCGGTACTAATTACTTCAGTCCTTATCGCGGGCAGGTCGGCAAGTGCCTTTGCCGCGCAAATTGGTTCAATGAAAATGAATCAAGAAATAGATGCAATGTCAATTATTGGCATTGATACTATGAAAATGTTAGTTTTGCCGCGTGTCTTGGCATTATTAATAATGCTCCCGATTTTAACATTTTTTGCAATTATAGCCGGTTTGGTTGGTGGCGGACTTGTTTGTCTTTTTTCAATAGACATGAGCCTTGGAATGTTTCTTTCAAGACTTCAAACTATTGATGATACGAACTTTTGGACAGGAATGGCTAAAGCCCCAATTTTCGCTATAATAATAGCTATTATTGGCTGTCGTCACGGCTTGATGGTTGGGAATGATGTAATTTCTTTAGGTAAAAATACGACTTCTGCGGTCGTGCAATCAATATTCATGGTTATAATTGTCGATGCTATATTTGCAATAATTTATTATGAGATTGGGATATAATGGCTAATATTACCCCAATATTAAAATTAAAAGATGATGAGATTGCGATAAAGCTTCGTAATATTACTAATCAATTTGGTGATTTTAAAATTCATGAAAATCTTGATTTGGATATTATAAAGGGTGAAACTATAGGCTTGGTTGGTGGTTCTGGCGCTGGTAAATCTGTATTAATGCGATCTATTATTGGATTAAATCAACCTTCTGAGGGTGTCGTAAAAGTATATGGTATAAATGTTTGGGAAAAGCCGGAAATCGCAAATATAGTACTTGCTTCAAAAATCGGCGTTATGTTTCAAGATGGCGCTTTATTTTCGTCACTTACAGTCATAGAAAATATACTTGTACCTCTAAATGAACATACAAATTTAAGTGAAGAATTTAAATATGAAATTGCAAAATTAAAGATTCTTATGGCAGGACTTCCATTATCGGCGGCGCATAAATTACCATCTGAATTATCTGGCGGAATGCGGAAGCGCGCGGCCCTTGCAAGGGCACTTGCACTTGATCCGCCTATTTTATTTCTTGATGAACCAACGGCTGGCTTGGATCCAATCACCGCAAGTCTTTTTGATGAATTAGTAAATCAATTAAAAGTAACAATGGGTTTAACGGTATTTATTATCACTCATGACCTTGATACTCTTCATGCTTCTTGTGATAGAATCGCGGTTTTGTCAGATAAGAAAATATCGAAAATTGGGCCTGAAAAACATGTAAGATCAAAAACAGAAGGTTGGTTAAAAGAATATTTCTCTGGTCCAAGAGGGCGTGCGGCATATGGTAAATAACAAAAACAGTCTAAAGATATTAATCACTTGGCAAATTTGGTGAAAATGGTTAATTTCAATAAGATTAAGAATCCTTGGTGGTCTGAGTAATTTATGGAAAATCGTGCAAATTATATGATGGTTGGTTTTTTCACTGTCATGTCATTAATAATGGCAGCGATTTTTGTTGTCTGGATTGCTAATTTCGATTTTGATAAACAATATGCGACATATGACGTAGTTTTTGAAGGTCCTGTACGAGGCGTTGAACTTGGCGGCGAAGTAAGATTTAACGGCATTAAAGTTGGCGATGTAACAGACCTTGGTTTGAATAAAGGAAACTCTACCGAAGTCATTGCCACAATAAGGGTTTTGTCTGATACACCAGTTAAACAAGATTCAATTGCCCAGCTTGAGCCAGCTGGACTTACAGGTCTTGCATATATTCAGATTTTGGCCGGAAGCGCTAATTCACCAAAACTTGTTAGGCAAAAAGGTTTGGCGCGTCCAACAATTTATACCAAACGTGGTCAGATTGATAGCTTATTCCAAGGCGGTCAAGGTTTACTTGATACAAGTATGCAAACTATGGAACGACTAAATAGATTATTTTCTAATAAAAATTTAGAAAATATGACATCAACAATTTCAAATGTTGAAAAAGCTACAAATTTAATTGTTCAAAAAGATCAATTGCTTGATAATTCATCGGCGGCCGCCTTAGCGGTTAAAGAAGCAGGCGTGGAAGTTTCAAGACTTGCGCAATCATTAAGTGGCGCTTCAAAAGCAATAGGTGTTTACGATGAATTAGGGCAGACACTAGTTAAACAAACCAATGAAATAGGGTCAAGAACTGTTGTAATTTTAGATCAAAGCCAAGTAGTTACAGAAAATCTGCAAACCCTTACCAAGAATGCAAATGCCACAATTACTCAATCACAAAATACTTTGTCTGAAATTGAGCAAACTGCGCAATCTCTAAGAACCGCTACATCAAATATAAATACTGCGGTGACGAGTGTTGATACAGCTGCAAAAACTGTTGATAGTTTCTTTACTCAAGGAAGTTATGAAACTTTGCCTGATGTGAGTGCGGCGGCGCAGTCAATGAAAAATGCAACCGATAGCGTTGAAAAACTTGTTCAAGAAACGACTAATAGCCCAACTGGTCTTTTATCAAAAGCACCTAATCCAAAGGTTAAGTGGAAAAAATAATGAAAATTCAAAAATCAAAAACATTATTTTTATTATTGGCTTCAAGCTTAGTTTTAACTGGTTGTATTTCTTTATTACCAAAACCAGGGAAGCCGCCAACCATCTATCCATTGTCACCTATTAAAGATTTTCAAAAATATGAAGATCAAGTTCCTTTTAATATTTCAATTGGTTTACCAAGTTTACCGCGTGCAAATTCCGGAATTGAAATCGTAGCAAAACAAAGAAATGGAACTATTGCCTATATTGATGGTTTAAATCTTGCCAGTTCTGCACCTATTAGTATTCAAAATATTATTATTGGCACTTTTGATAAATCTATGGCTTTTCGCGCAGTTGTTAGAGGACTTAGTGCTACTCGTCCCGATTTCGAATTATTTATTGATGTTGCAGTTTTTGAAGTTGAAATGCCGTATAAAAAATCAAATGGTAAAGCCGTGATTGAACTTACGGCTAGGCTTATCGATGGTAAGTCAAGAAAACCTTTAGCAATTAAAGTATTTAAAGCCGAGCAGGACGCCCAAAAAGGCGATGAGGAAGAAGCGGCAATCGCACTTGAAATTGCTACTCAGAATTTATCTAAAGAATTATTAGATTGGTCTATAAATGCTGGTCGCGCATATTATTAATCAAGTGCCGCGTCGCCAATTAAATATAAGCGTAACTCATCACCAGATAATCTATTCTTAGCTGATTTCTCTCTACGTTCTTCAATGAATTTCACGATGAAAGATCTAAAATTACTATTTGAATTCATAATGCCTTGCAAATCACTTACAAGTTTTGGATAAGCAAGTTTAGTAGGGTTAAGCTTTTTATCTTGGTTTCTTAACGTTGCTTGGTATATTCTTGCAAGTGATGTTTCAATGATTTTATTTCTTAAATCCAGCTCACTTATTAAATATTTTTCAATATTAGAAACTTCAACATCATTTGAATCTATTGCCGAAAGTATATCCTTCCAATTCCATTCATTTGAAACATTATTACGATTTAATGGGCTTATATAGTTTAAGTCTTTATAAGGGTCATCGTTTGGTAAAATGTTTAATGGTTTTGGTTCTTCAATCTCATTAATATTTTTAAGATTAAGTTTTGATATGGCTTCAATTGGCAAGTCTTCTGGCTTGTCTTTTGTTTCAGATTTTACAGATCTTACATTTATAGAAGGTGATAATATTGAATTAAACTTTGGTTCTTTATCTTCAAAAGGCTTTTCTTCAATTTTATTTTCTTGAATTACCGGAGCGGTTCTTTCAATTGAAACAGGGTTAATAGGTGGGTTTATCCCAGAAAGGCCACCAATTCTTTGAACCACTTCCCCTAAAGCAGAATAAGATTCTCTAAGTCTTGCTTGGAACGCATCATCAAGGGCTTTTGTTTCTTCTGCCGCTTTTTTGCCGGTTTCATTGAGTTTCTCTAAGGTGGCTGATAAAGCAGACTCAACGGCCATTGCACGCTCAGCGGCTTCTTGTGGAAGCTTAGAAAGCTTCTCATTAAGCCCGTCTATAATTGTTTCTACGCTTGCCGCTTGAATAGCACATATATTAGATATTTCTTCAAACCTTTTTTGAACTGTTGCCCCTGCATCATTTAAAAGACTAGTAGAATTATTTACAATACGCTTTGCATCTTCAATTCTATTTTGAGTAAATCTTTCGGCATCATTGCTAATCTCAAAGCTTTGTTGTCTTAAAGTCTCTATCTTGGTTTTGCTATTTTCAAGATTTGAATTAAGTATATCGCTAGTTTCAATGCTTAAATTACTTATATTGCTTGAAGCATTTTGAAGCTCTTGAAGGTGCGATAAAGTAATATTCTTCGCATTACTGATTTCAAAGTTTAATTTATCAAATATACTTTTTGTTGCTTCATCAGTAGCGATTTTTAATTCAGCTATTGAATTTTGCGCATTATTCTTAGTGGCTTCATTTGCATTTTGAATAATTCGATTAGTCTGCATCGCTATATTATTAATGTTAGACGCCGATGTATTTAATTCGATTGCAGTGTTTTGAAGCTCACTATTAGCAGCAGTTGCAATATTTTTTGCGTCAAAAATAATTTGTGTAGCTTTATCAAGGGCAAGTTCTGATTTTGAAGATGCTCTCTCTAAGTCATCAATTGCACCCATGGTTTTGGCAACCGCAATATCAATTTTTTCAGCAATTGCATTGGCGCTTGTGCTAACTTCTTGTGTTTGTAATGCAAGATTTTGCGCGGCCTTACTCATGATGGCCGCATTTTCATTTATGCCCTGTGTTGCAATAATAGTTGCCGACTTAGTTGAATTATTAAGTTCACTTAAAGTTTTTAAGAGATTGTCTAAACGATTTCTTTCAGTTTCCATATTTGAAACTAATTCAAAAGTACCAGATTTTGCATCTTCTGAAACCTTACGAAGGCTTGCGGTTTTAATTTCTATGTTATTCTCAAGACCACCAAGTTTATTTGTTACAATATCAAGTGTATTCTCAAGCTTCTCAATTTCTTCTCTGATATTTGCAATTGAAGATTTAGCGGCATTTTGACTAAATTTTTCTGGTTCTAATAATTTTTTTGTTAAATTAATAAGTGTTCTTGTTTCTGAATTAGATCTTGCAAGATTATCACTCATAATCCCTGCTAAGATTGAAAATGCCGCAGGGCCCAACAGGGTAATTAATATTGCAAAACTATTTAGATTATTAGTGTTTTCATTTGAAATGAAATATAAAATCGTTCCAAGAATCCAAATAATAGCTACTGAAATTGCAACTAATAAGCTTAAAGAGCTATTCGCTTTTTTTCTTTTTCTTCCGCGAGTTTTTCTATTGTCTTCATACATGTTTTCAAAGACAAGACTATTATCTTCACGGACAATCATATTGTCCTTTGGCTTTAAAAAAGAATCTTTATCTATCTCAGAATCTTTGATGTTATTTTCTGAAATTTTATCAAAACTTATATCTTTGAAAGTTTTATCTTCATTATTCATTATTTTGCTTTACATAGATACTTAAAAAAACGTATCAAAGTTAAAACTCTAAACAGGTCATAAAATCAATACTTATTTTTAACAATAATGCATTTGCAAAAAATAATGGTAAATATTATGCATAGAAACTCCCCTAATTTTATATAAATGTAGATTAAGTAATAAATTTTAAATTAATTTGCGGTTCAGTTACCTGGGGGATAACGTGAAAAGAATTTTATACGCCGAAGATAATCCAGGCATGAGGAAAATGGTATCCCATTTCCTTAGTGCAGGTGGTTTTGAAGTAGTAGCAACTTCAGACGGTGATGAGGCTATTATTGAAGCAAAGCACATTAAATATGATGTAATACTTCTGGATGTAACAATGGAACGTGTAGATGGTATGGAAGCCGCGCACGAAATAAGAAATAAAATTAATAAGAACCAAGATACCCCAATAATTGGCCTTACCGGAAGATCAGAGCCAGATGAAATTTTAAAATGCGAAGATGCAGGCATGGATCTTGTATTAACCAAGCCAGTAGATCTTGAGCAATTAATAGATGTATTACTTAATATCGAAAGATGTGAATTTGAAGATTATCGCGATGACTTACATAAAGAACAAGAAATTTCTAATTCTAATATTTTGAAAATTATCGATATTGATGTCTTAAAGAAATATAAAGAGCTTGCGGGAACTGCTTCTGTTGAAGGAGTCTTGCATGATTTTTCAGATCAATGGCCTCGCAAAATTGGTGAATTATATACTTCATTAGTGAATGCAGATTTAATTGCATTTGCCAGAGCAAATGAGGAATTATCAGTTCTTGCCGCAGGTATTGGCGCAGGAAAACTAGCTCATTATTCATCTATTGCTTCTAGTTGTGATAATGTGGATAAAATGAAAACTTTTATGCCAGATATTGTTAATGCTTGCCAAGAAGTTCAAACCATTGTTACAGGTTTAAAATCATAGGCTATTGTTTTGCCTAATTTAAGATGGGGCGCAGAAGCGCCCCTAAACTAATAAAGCCAATATTCGATTCTTCTAGTTCCAGGGATTTCTTCCCATTCATTCCAGTGATTAGCGCAAGCTAAGAAGCTTATTGCCGCTCTTTGTCCTCTTATATAATCAGTTGTTTCTAAGCGCATGCAATCGCCAGAATTTGAATAATAAGGGTATGAGTTATTACTGAAGCTAAAACCAAAAATACCATTAGAGCTTAGGAAGAATGAATGCCATCCGCCCCAGTTGTTCCATTGGCTTGGGTGAGAATACCAATTATTTCCTCTGCGCCAGCCTCTTGATGGGTGGTAATCATCAAAACCCCAACGCTTTGCATAAGCTCGGGCATCACCCCAACGATTATCCCAATGTGACCATCTACCGTTTGGTCCCCAATAATTGTTTGAATTTCTGTCACTATAGCGGAAATTCCCACGTCTTTGAGTTTCAAAATTATAATTATGTCCACCATAAGAGTAATTCCAATTATTATTCCTATTGTTATTATAGCTATTATTGTATGAATTATGACGTGTTTGATTATTACTATAATTATTATTTGAATAATCGCGTGAGTAATTATTGCGCGACTGTTCATTGCGTCCAAAATTATTATTGCGCGATTGATAATTAGGTCGCTCTTGCCTTGTTTCACGTGGAACTTCTTGCGCTTGAATATCACGAGTTCTACCTAAAACAGCGCCAGCCATATTATTTGCATTTCGCTCAACAGAATTATTTTGCTGAATCACTATTGTATCAGATCTTGCCGCAGGAGCTTGTTGGTTTGTATTTGAATTCGACTGCCAAATATTTCTTTGGGAATTCTCATTTCTATTTCTATTTTGTGCTGCCCTTTGTGCATGAAAATCTTCAAATCTAGGTTTTGCAGAATTTTTATCAGATTGTGTGCTCTGAAATCTATTTCGGTCGCGTTGATGATTTTCTTGTGCAAATAAGCTTGTGCTTACTGAAGACATGGTAAAAATTAATATTAGTGAAATAATATTACTATAATTATCATTTTTTTTAGTTTTAGTGCGTGCGTTAATCATCTGAACACTCCTTTAATGATATAATATAATATTGAAGCTGAGTATAATATGAACAGATTATTCAGCTTATTTAGGTAGGAAGTAAAATGGATATAGTTATTCCAATTCATATGCAGGGATCAAAAATTGATTTGGCGCATTTAAATCGCATGGCTGGCGGTGATAAAGATCTTATGATTGAGGTGCTTTCTTTGTTCCGTGAGCAAAGCGAAATGTGGAAGAAGCTTTTAGATTCAAACCAACCCACAAATGATTGGCTTATTGGAGCGCATACTATAAAAGGCTCGGCTCGTGGAATTGGAGCATGGGAGCTTGGCGAAATTTGTTCAAAAGCCGAAGAAGCCGCACTTTCACATACGCTAACTAAAGATGAAAAATATATTTGGCGTGAACAAATTATACAATGCTTAGAAGATGCAATGATTGAAATCGCAGATATAGAGCATAAAATAAATATGGATAGCCTTAAATCCTAGTTTATTTTTTTATAAACTCACCCATTTCATATTCAATACATTTTTCAATTAATAGACGCCAAACTGGCTCTGCTATGTTTGGCGATAAGTCATATTTTCTTGCATTTTGAAGAACATTTTTCACGACTTCTTCAATTCGTGCTTCATCGCGTACAAGGTTTTTTGATTGTTTTATTCTTGCGGCGGCATCCATATATGTTTGCCTTTCTGCAAGAAGGGAAACAAGAATAATATCAAGTCTATCAACTTCATATCTTACATCTGTCATTGTATGACATTCATGTGAAGCAAGTTTTTTAACGGGGAAATCAGTCTCTGTCATAATCTTTTCTTTTTATTGTATTTAGCAATAAAATTTAAATTTACAAAATATTTTACTGTCTTATTTGTTTTGTTTTGAAAACTCTTCAATTCGCGAATTGAAATCAATTTCTAGAGACTTATAAAATAAATTATAATTTGATGTTTTATAAAAATTTCCAAGTTCCAATAATAACGGCCTTAAGCTTTTTATTCGGTTCGGATTTGTCTTTAAAAGTCCATCTTCGCATTTTGCACTTGCTTCACCAATAAATAAAGGTGGATCCGTATCTAGTGAGAAATTAGTTGCATTAACAGACCCTGGATTTTGTATAGAATCTGTTTGAGAGTTTAATTTGCTTGCAACGGGATTATAACAAATTATTTCTTGCCGATTTAATGGGGCATAGATCCTATTTTCATTCCAATAAGCCGCACGGTTTTTAAATACTTTTAAATTATCTTTGTCATTTGAATCAATAATATTATAAGAAACAATACAATTTATTGAAGTAGAGTTTTCGCAATAGCTAATATTTCCAAACATTTTAATATCGAATAGTGATTTAGGAACGGCTTGGTTTATTAAATAAGCGGCAATTAGTTTGGTTTCATTTTTTGTTTTTGCAATTTTTTCACTAATAAGTCTCATGCCATGCAAAGATCCTTGTCCATAGGCAACTATAATGAAATGCTTGTCACCAATATCGGCCTTAAATTTATCGAAAGCTAAGGCTATATCTCCATACGCTAAATTAAGTGAATCTTTAGTGTCGATATTAAAACTTAGAAGGGAATAAAGGCTTGCTTGCCGGTATTTTGGCGCCCATATTGAGCCATTTTTTGCAAAGGGCGCTATATAATTGGGAATTATATTGGTTTCTAATCTTTCTATTGGTTTACCTTGTTTAATATCTGCATTCCAGCCTGACTTTCCATTATAATAAGTAGTAGGATGTATGAAAAATACCGGAACTAATTCTTTGTTTTGAAGTATTATTAGCCATGAATTTGAATTATTATAATCTGGTTCAATTGGCTTTTCTTCGACCTGAAATGGCTGAAAAGGTTTTATAGAATATTTAAAATAATTATGCCTGAAGAAATAAAAAATAAGTATTAGTAATAAAATAGTGATTGCGCTAATGGAAAAGAATAAAATCTTCCATGATTTTTTATTTCCGTCATTTGCAATTTTATTTTTCACGCTTAATGCCTATTGCTTCTAGCATTGGTTTATTCCAAGTATCGGTTTCACGGTTATAAGTATCAAAACCAGCAGTAAAATTAAAGTAACAAGTATATAAATTAGCCGCTCTAAATCTTTTACTTGTTTCATATGCCCATTGTACGCGATATTTATTTTCAATACCTTGATATGTGCCATATTCACCAACAAAAACTGGGACGCCAAGTTTCTTTTGCCAATTTACGATGTCAATAACATCTTTATCTAGATTTTTAATGTCATCTCCAATTGGAAAGCCTCTTCCGTTTGGTGGCGCATCTTTTAACCATTCGGCCCCTTGGTGCGTAAATTCATACGGGTTATAATAATGAACACTTGCCACAATATATGGGTCATCAGGAATTTCAATATTCTTCATTCCGTCAATTGTTCCCCACTGATCGCCAGATAGAATTATTGTACGTGTGGGGTTTGCTTTTCTAATTTCACTTACAATAAAATTTTGAACTTTATTTACTCTTGCACCTGAAAAATTATCTCTTGGCTCATTTATAAGTTCAAAAATAAGATTCTGTGGGGCATTTTTATAGTGTTCTGCAAGTTGTGTCCAAATTGCTATTAGTTTTGGTTCGTTTTCATCTGGATTTTCATAAAGTTCATCAAAATGATGTACATCCATAATAATATTTAGCTTTGCATCAAAAGCCATTTTTATTACTTCATCAACTCTTGAAATGAATTTTTCATCGATAGTATAATAAGGCGGTCCAGAGGTGTGGCCCGACCATTTTACCAAAATTCGCACTGTATCAAAACCAGCAGATTTAATGGATTTCAAATGCTCTGGTCTGTAAGTGTATCCCCATTCGCCTTCATTTGGCGCATCAAGGCCATTACCGATATTTATACAATTTTTTACTGGAAAATATGCTTTATTTACAATCTTTTTAGGAATTATTTTTTCTTGATTATTCCATAAAGTTTGCGACATTGCTATGCCAGCACTTAAACCTAAAACAGTGCAAAATAAAAGACTAGTATAGTTTAGATTAAGGTTTTTCAAATTATGTCCTATATTTTTATAATAAAGTTTTTTTATTTTAAATCAATCATCTGATTAAATTAAGTAACCTAAAGGAATATAATTTATTTTACTTTTTTATATTGATTTAGTGATTTTAAGGCCAAAATCTTTTGGTACAATTTCAGCTGTAATTTCAATTATGGTTTCATGTGGCGAAATCTCATCAATGCAAGTTGCAGTAATTACTGATGTAATACGCTCTGATGCAATTAATGCTTCTTCATGGTTTGTATTTGCTAAATATAATTCAAATATATTATTACCCATATAAGCCGCGCAGTCTTCGGTTCTGATAAGCTTTGAAATAATATATCCGGTTTGGATTAAAGTCTTTTGATGATCTTTTTTAGGTATAATATTAAATCTTAGAATTGTATGTTGCTCTTCGCTTGCCAAGCTAGTGAAATGATCGAAAAATTCTTTATTATAAAGTCCTGTTGTTTCATCATTGGCAATAGTGGTTTTTGCATTCTTAATATTTTCGCTTAATTCTTGCCTTTGATGATTTTCTTCAATTAATGTTAATAAATTAGCAATTGAAAAATCAAGATCTGAATCGGTTTGCGCAAAATCGCTTGCACCACGTAATAATAATTCTTCGATATTTTCAGGCCTGAGATTATTTATAATAAGGCATGGAATGTGAAAATATTTAGTATTGCGTCTTAGTGCCGAGCAAAACCCATAGGCTTTATTAATGTCTTTATTGCCGGCAATTACAATAGCATCAAATTTTGAATAATGAAGAAAATCAAATGCCATAAATGAAGATGAAGTTGCAATGATTCTTGCGCCATATTCATTTAAAATATTAGTTATTTTAAGTGTTATTGGTGCTTCATCTGCAAATAATAAGACTTTATTTGGTTTTGATATAGGTTTGAAATTATGACGAAAATTTGCGCCAAATCTTTCTAATGCTTTAAGCCTTAAAGTGCATTGCTTATTCATAATTGCAATACGTATTGCGCTATCAAGACGTGATTTAATATATTTTATTGGCGTATATGCGTAAAGAACAATTGAAAACCCAAGCCTATTTAGCTTTTTTGTAGTTTCTATATCCTGTTCTTTATCAATATAAGCAAAAAACAAACTAGAACTGAGATTTAGAGCTTTTTTCGCTTCTTGAAAAATTTCTATAGATTTTTCTAATCTGTCTAAATCAATATCTATAATAATGGCCGCGAAATTTTCCAGATTATTATTAATAGTAATAATATTATAGCCAGTGCTTGCTATTATTTTTTGGGTATTAATACCGCCTAAAACTA
Source organism: uncultured Caulobacteraceae bacterium (assembly GCA_964443435.1). Classification (GTDB taxonomy): domain Bacteria; phylum Pseudomonadota; class Alphaproteobacteria; order Caulobacterales; family Aquidulcibacteraceae; genus Pseudaquidulcibacter. Next base: position 58,327 of record CAYUCW010000003.1, read on the forward strand.
AAACATTGGCTTTGGACATTAGTTCTCTTTATATAAAGTATTATCTAATATGTGATTTTTAAATATTTACAATAAATATATTATTTTTGCTTTAATGAGAAAGTTGTTTTTTTGTGACATTAGACACTTTTTAATTCTTTTCTGTGCTGCTAGTGGATACTTAAGCAAAATAATTATAAGAGCTTCTAATGATTAATAATCCCAGTGTAAATACGCCATGCCAAAGGGCATATAGCGAAGGACGTAAACCTTCATTTCAAGATATAATTCTCACTCTTTCGGATTATTGGGCGCGTCAAGGCTGCGCTATACTTCAACCTTATGACACTGAAGTCGGGGCGGGGACTTTACACCCAGCAACAACCCTTCGTGCATTAGGTGAAAAACCATGGAAAGCGGCTTATGTTCAACCATCAAGAAGGCCTAAAGACGCTAGATATGGCGAAAATCCAAATCGTCTTGGTCATTATTACCAATACCAAGTTATTTTAAAACCGAACCCGCCTAATCTTCAAGAATTATATTTGAATTCCCTATATGAAATTGGGATTGATCCAACCTTGCACGATATACGATTTGTGGAAGACGATTGGGAAAACCCAACCGTTGGCGCGTGGGGTCTTGGTTGGGAAGTTTGGTGTGACGGAATGGAGGTTTCGCAATTCACTTATTTCCAACAAGTAGGCGGTTTTGATTGTAAACCTGTATCGGGCGAATTAACATATGGTCTTGAACGTCTTACTATGTATGTTCAGGGCGTTGAAAATGTTTATGATATTGATTTTAATGGCAATGGCATTTCTTATGGCGATGTTTTCCTTGAAAATGAACGTCAGCAATCAGCATTCAATTTTGAATATTCAAATGTGGAAATCCTTGAACGCTGGTTTAAAGACGCCGAAACCCAGTGCAATATTCTTTTAGAAGCAAAGCTTCCTTTGCCTGCATTTGATTGGGCCTTAAAAGCATCGCATTTATTTAATTTAATGGACGCAAGAGGTGTAGTTTCACCAACTGAACGCCAAAGCTTTATCGCCAGAGTGCGCGACCTTGCAAAAGGGTCTGCTGCGGCTTGGATTGCAAATCAAGAGGCAAATAAATAATGTCTGAATTATTATTAGAAATTTTTTCCGAAGAAATCCCTGCGCGTATGCAAAAGCGTGCGATGGAAGATTTAACCAAGCTTATTAGCGATGGTCTTGCAAAATCTGGTGTAAATATTGAAACCAAAGAAAGCTGGGTTGCACCGCGACGCCTTGGTCTTGCTTTTACTGGGTTACCAATTGCGACCCCTGATGTAAAAGAAGAAAAAAAAGGTCCAAAAACTAGTGCGCCACAGGCGGCAATTGATGGCTTTGTAAAGGCCGCAGGAATAAATAATATTTCAGAAGCACGTATAGTGCAAGATGATAAAAAGGGTGATTTTTACGTAATAGATATTGTTAAGAATGGCGTGAAAACTACTGATTTAATAGCGGAATTAGTGCCGCAAGTGGTTCGTAATTTCCCTTGGCCAAAATCTATGCGCTGGGGTGAGGGTACACTAAGATGGGTGCGTCCTTTACATTCGATTATTTGTTTATTTGATGGGCAAGTGGTCGATTTTGAAATTGATGGTCTTAAATCTGGTAATAAAACCGAAGGTCATAGATTTCATTCAAAAGGTGAAATCATTGTCAAAGATTTTGCCGATTATAAATCAAAACTAAGTGCCGCAAATGTTGTAATTGACCGCGAAGATAGAAAAGCGGATATTTTAAAACAAGCCGAAGCAATTTGCGCCGCCAATAATCTTGAACTTGTAAGTGATATTGGACTTTTGGAAGAAGTTTGCGGCCTTGTTGATAAGCCCGTGGTTATATTAGGCGATATGGACAAAAGCTTCCTTGATTTACCGCCCGAAGTAATCCGCCTTACTTTGCGCCTTAATCAAAAATATTTTGTCGCAAATTATAAAACCACCGGTAAGCTTGCGCCACATTTTATTGTGGTTTCTAATATAGCGGCCACTGATGGCGGCAAAGCCATTGCCCATGGTAATGCGCGTGTGCTTGCGGCAAGGCTTAATGATGCCCGATATTTCTGGGATTTAGATAAAAAATCTACACTGGAAAGCCGCTTGCCGAAACTTGATAAAATTGTTTTCCATCAAAAAATTGGCTCAATTGGCGATAAAGTTAAACGCATTACAGAGCTTGCGGGTGAAATCGCTCCAATAGTTGGTGCGGATGTGGAACTTTCGAAACGCGCGGCACTTCTTGCCAAAGCCGATTTAGTAACCGAAATGGTTGGTGAATTCCCTGAATTACAAGGCATAATGGGAAGATATTACGC